>JALYTM010000029.1 GCA_030854305.1 Candidatus Dormiibacterota bacterium | reverse complement strand
CTCGCCCTGCGCACCGCCCAGCTCTCGGAGGAGGGTCGTGCGCTGGCGGTGCTGGAGGAGCGGACACGGCTGGCGCGCGAGATCCACGACACCCTCGCGCAGCAGCTCACCGGGATCGTGCTTCAGCTCGAGGCGGCGGCCACCCTGCACCAGCGCAGCAACGACGAACGCGCTCATGACCTGGTGGCCAGGGCGCGCGACCAGGCCCGGCTGGCCTTGCAGGAGGCGCGGCGCAGCGTCTGGAACCTCCGTCCGGTACCGCTCGAGTCAGTCGGCTTGGGCGGAGCGGTGGCACTGGAGGCGGAGCGCTTCACGGCCCGCAGCGGGGTCGAGGTGTCCGTGCGCAACCGCCGCCTCCCGGTCGACCTCGCCCTGCCCCCTCAGTCGGAGGTGGCGGTCTTCCGAATTCTCCAGGAGGCACTGACCAACGCCGGCCGCCACAGCGGCGCCGACCACGTCGAGATCGAGATGCAGGCGGTGGGCGACGAGCTGCGGCTGACCGTCCGCGACAACGGCGACGGTTTCGACGTCGACAACGTGCTTCCCGGGGAGAACCCCAGCTTCGGGCTGGTCGGGATGCGTGAGCGCGCGACGCTGATCGGTGCGCGCTTCGACATCACCAGCGATCGCGGCGCGGGAACGGTGGTGTCATTGCGCGTGCCCCTGGAACGGCAGGCAGTGCTGCCGATGGTGCGGCGGTGAGACGGCCGGCAGGGGCGGGAGTACGCTGACGCGGTGAGCACTGCATCGACCGCGCCGGGGAGCGTGACCACCACCGCCGGGCCGGTCCCCGATGCCGGCCGGCGCATGATCCGCGTCCTGGTGGCGGACGACCACCCGGTGGTGCGCCAGGGGCTGTGCACCATGCTCGAGCTGGAAGAGGACATCGAGGTGGTGGGCCGCGCCTCCGACGGCGCCGAGGCGGTGGCGCTGGCACAGTCGGTGCACCCGGACATCACACTGATGGACGTGCAGATGCCCGGGCTCGACGGCATCGAGGCGCTGCGCCGGATCCGGGCCGCCGACCCCGGCGCGCTGGTGATCGTGCTGACCACGTACGAGAACGAGGACTACATCTTTCCGTCCCTGCGCGCCGGCGCCCGCGCCTACCTTCTCAAGGACTCGTCCCAGGCCGAGCTGACCGGTGCGATCCGCGCCGTCGCCGCCGGTGAGTCGCTGCTCGACCCGCTGCTGGTCGACGCCGCCCGCGCCGGTGGCGTGCTCACCGCGCGCGAGTGCGACGTGCTCCGGCTGATGGCCGACGGACTCAACAACTCCCAGGTCGCCACCGCCTTGTTCGTGAGCGAGAACACGGTCAAGACCCACGTCAGCAACATCTTCTCGAAGCTGGGCTGCCGCGATCGCGCCGCCGCCGTCCTGATCGGGTGGCGACGGCACCTGATCTGACCGATAGCCCGGGATCCCTAGACTTCCGCTCCGATGACGGCATCGGTGGGTGTGGGGCTGATCGGGCTCGGGACGGTGGGCTCGGCGGTGGCACGACGCCTGCTCAACGAGTGGGAGCTGCTCGGCGAACGCGCCGGCGCCATGCCGATGCTGCGACGCGTCGCGGTTCGCAATCCGGGCCGAGCCCGCGAGCTGGACCTGCGCACCGCCCGGCTGGACGACGACCCCGAGGCGCTGATCGACGACGAGTCCGTCGGGCTGGTGGTGGAGGTGATGGGTGGCGTCGACAGGGCCAGCGAGCTGATCGAGCGCGCACTGCGTGCCGGCAAACCGGTGGTCACGGCCAACAAGGCGGCGATGGCCGCGCACGGCATCGAGCTGGCGGCACTGGCGCGCAACGCCGGTGTGTCGCTGCGGTACGAGGCGGCGGTGGGCGCGGCCATCCCGGTGGTGGCGTTGCTCAGCGAGAGCCTGCTCGGCGACCGCGTCAGCTCGCTGGAGATGATCATCAACGGCACCACCAACGTCATCCTCACCCGCATGGAGAGTGACTCGCTGCAGTTCGCGGTGGCGCTCGCCGAGGCCCAGGCGCGTGGCTTCGCCGAGGCTGACCCCAGCGCCGACATCGACGGCGGTGATGCCGCGGCCAAGCTGGTCCTGCTCAGCCGCCTCGCCATGGGTGGCGCTTTTCAGCCCGGGGATGTCGCCACCACCGGCATCCGCGGCATGGACCCGGTCGACATCGCCTGCGCCGACAGCATGGACGCGAGCGTGAAGCTGGTGGCCCTGGCGCAGCGTGTCGGTGACCGTGTGGCCCTGGGTGTGCGACCCACAGTGGTGGTGGCCGGGCACCCGCTCTACGGGATCGACGGCGCCGAGAACGCGGTGGTGATCACCTCCGACCTCGCCGGGCGGCTGGTACTGCGCGGCCCCGGCGCGGGGGGAGACGCCACCGCCAGCGCTGTCGTCAGCGACATCGTGATGGCGGTGCGGGCGCCCGCGCAGGCCCCGGCGGTGCCGGTTCACGACGTCACGCTCGCCGGCGACGGCGAGGTCGAGCGAGGCGGGTATGTGCGCGTCCAGCTGACCAGCGTCGCGGAGGCCGACCACCTGGTGGCACAGGCACTCGAGGATCGCGGGATCGCCGTGCATGCATCGACGGTGATCAGCGGTGCCGATGGGATGCCCGCGGAGATGGCCGTGCTGACCGCGGCGGTGACCCGCGAGGTGCGTGACAACGCGGTCGAGACGCTCGACTCGCTGGCGGCGGTGAGCCGTGTGGCCACCGTGATGGACTCCACCGGAGCCGGCTGATGCCGATCCGCCGTGGCGTCATCGAGCGCTACGCCGACCGCCTGCCCGTGACCGACTCAACACCGCGGATCACGCTGTTCGAAGGTGAGACACCATGCATCCCGGCGCCGCGTATCGCCCGCGAGCTGGGGCTGTCGGCGCTGCACCTGAAGTTCGAGGGCCTCAACCCCACCGGGTCGTTCAAGGACCGGGGCATGGTGGTGGCAGTGGCACGCGCGCTGGAGGCCGGCAGCAGCATCCTGGTGTGCGCCAGCACCGGCAACACCTCGGCCTCGGCCGCCGCCTACGGTGCCCGCTTCGGGCTGCGCACCGTGGTGGTGGTGCCCGCCGGGCGGATCGCCGGCAGCAAGCTGGTGCAGGCGCAGGTCGCCGGCGCCGAGGTCCTGGCCATCGACGGCAACTTCGACCGCGCCCTCGCGATGGTGCGCGAGCTGGCCACCGACGCCGCCCTCACGCTGGTCAACTCGGTCAACCCGCACCGCATCGAGGGCCAGAAGACCGCGGCATTCGAGATTGTCGATGAGCTCGGCGACGCGCCCGACGTGGTCGCCATCCCGGTGGGCAACGCGGGCAACATCACCGCCTACTGGCGGGGCTTTCGCGAATACCACCGCGACGGGCTCTGCTGTCAGCTGCCGCGCATGCTGGGTGGCCAGGCCGCGGGCGCGGCGCCGCTGGTGCTGGGACACGTCGTTGAACACCCCGAGACGGTGGCCACAGCGATCCGCATCGGCAACCCCGCGTCGTGGTCCGGTGCCATCGAGGCGCGCGACCAGTCCGAGGGGATGATCGACTCGGTGGAGGACGAGGAGATCCTCAGCGCCCAGCGCGACCTCGCCGCCGTCGAAGGTGTCTTCTGTGAACCGGCGTCGGCCGCGTCACTGGCGGTGCTGCGCAAGGCGGTTGCCGGCGGCTTCGTCGCGCCCGGGACCAGTGTTGTCTGTGTCCTCACCGGGTCGGGTCTCAAGGACCCGCTGACGCCGGCGGCGGCGCTGCGTCCGCCGACACCGGTGGGATCTGACCTGGCGTCCCTCGCTGCAGCCATCGGGCTGTCGTGAGGGCGATCGTCCGCGTCCCCGCGACGGTGGCCAACCTCGGCCCCGGCTTCGACATGCTGGCGCTTGCCCTGCAGCTGCAGAACGAGGTGCACGCCACCACCCGCGACGGAGCGGAGATCGTGATCGAGGGCGTCGGCGACGATCCCGAGCTGCGCGACCCGGCGCGGAACCTGGTGGCGCGGGCTTACGCCGAGGCGTGCGGGCGCATCGGCGTCTCGCCCGACGCTCGCGGTGTCGGCCTGCGCTGCAGCAACGTCATTCCCTTCTCCCGTGGGCTGGGATCGAGCGCCGCGGCCGCGCTCAGTGGGGTGCTGGTGGCGGTCGCGCTCAACCGCGCGCCCTGGGAGGTGGCCGAGATCATCGCGTGCACGGCGTCGTTCGAAGGGCATTCGGACAACGTTGCGGCGGCGCTTCTCGGGGGCCTTGCGATCTGGGCGCCCGAGGCCGAGGCTCAGCGCATCGACGTGCCCGACGAGGTGGTCGCCGTGGTCTTCGCGCCCGACCAGCGCCTGGCCACCAGCGAGGCTCGCCGGGTGGTGAGCACCACGCTCGACCGCGGCGACGCCATCTTCAACGCCGCACGCTGCGCCCTGCTGGTGCGGGCGTTTCTTCAACGCGACTACGGCGCGTTGCGGGAGGCGATGGACGACCGCTGGCACCAGCGCCAGCGCGCGGCGCTGGTGCCCGCTCTCCCCGACCTGATGGCCGCCGCATACGCCGCCGGAGCGGATGGCGTCTGCCTCGCAGGTGCCGGCCCGTCGGTGCTGGCGCTGAGCGCGCACGGCACTGCCGAAGTGGAGGCGGCGTTCGCCGAGACGGCGACGCGGCTGAACATCGACGGACAGGTGATGGTGCTGCGCGTCCGCAACTTCGGGGCGCGGGTCGAGGTGGCGCCGTGAGCGTGCTGGTGCAGAAGTACGGGGGCAGCAGCCTCGCCGGCGTCGAGCGCCTGCAGGCGGTGGCGGCCCGCGTCGGGCGCAGCCACGCCAGCAACGGTCGCGTGGTGGTGGTGGTCAGCGCCATGGGCGACGCCACCGACGACCTGATCTCGCTGGCGCACCAGGTCGACACCGACCCTCCCCACCGCGAGATGGACATGCTGCTCAGCACCGGCGAGACCATGACAGCTCCTCTGCTGGCGATGGCGCTGCACGCGATCGGCGTGGACGCGATCTCTCTGAACGGCATCCAGGCGGGGATCCGCACCAGCGCGGCGCACCGCAGCGCGCGCATCGTCGACATCGTTCCGCAACGCATCGTTGACCACCTCGACGCCGGCCGCGTGGTGGTGGTCGCCGGGTTCCAGGGAGCCACCGAGACGCTCGACATCACCACGCTCGGACGGGGCGGGTCGGACACCACCGCTGTGGCGCTCGCGGTCGCCCTGGGGGCGGATGAGTGTGAGATCAACACCGACGTCGCCGGGATCTACACCGCCGACCCCCGGGTGGTGCCGGATGCCATCCCCATGGCGCTCGTCTCCTACGGCGAGATGCTCGAGCTCGCCTCCGCCGGGGCCACCGTGATGCACCCGCGGGCGGTGGAGATCGGCGAGGCATACTCCATGCCGATCCGGGTGCGCTCGAGCTTCGACGACGGACCGGGCACACTGATCACCAGGCAGGAACAGATGGAAAACCGACCCAAGGTCCACGGTATCGCCCACGACGTCGACGTCGCCAAGGTGACCATGATGGGCGTCCCCGACCGTCCCGGCATCGCCGCCGCGGTGTTCGTGCCTCTGGGCGAGGCCGGTGTCAATATTGACACTATTGTCCAGAACGTGAGCCACTCGGGCCACACCGACCTGTCGTTCACGTTGGTGGGCAGTCAGCTGGAGCGGGCGCGGCCGGTCCTGGACGCGGTGGCTGCGGCGATCGGCGCCGCCGGGTGGGACGCCGACCCCGACATCGCCAAGGTCACCGTGGTGGGCAGTGGGATCCTCGGCACCCCGGGGGTCTGCGGGCGCATCTTCGCCGCGCTCGCCGATGAGGGCATCAACATCCGCATGATCAGCACCGGCGAGATGCGGGTCACCTGCATCATCGACAAGGCACGCACCGAGGATGCGGTGCGGGCAGTGCACCGGGCCTTCGAGCTGGAGCGCCTGTGAGCCTGTCGGTGGGGATCGTCGGCCTGCCCAACGCAGGCAAGTCGACGCTGTTCAACGCACTGACCAGCGCCGGCGCCACCGTCGGCAACTACCCGTTCACCACCATCGAGCCCAACACCGGCGTGGTTGCGGTGCCGGACCCGCGGCTCGACCGCCTCGCCGCGCTGTTCTCTCCACCAAAAGTGATCTCCGCCTCGGTCACGTTCACCGACATCGCCGGCCTGGTGCGCGGAGCGAGTCGCGGCGAGGGACTCGGCAACCGGTTCCTCGGTCACATCCGCGAGTGCGACGCGATCGCCCTGGTGGTACGCGGGTTCGGCGATCCCGACGTCAGCCACGTCGAGGGTAGTGTCGACCCGCTGCGCGACATCGACGTGGTCGAGCTGGAACTGCAGCTGGCCGACCTTGAGACGGTCACCAAGCGGCTCGAAAAGGTGGAGAAGACGGTGCGCCTCCAGAAGGAGAAGGCCGTCGAGATGATCGAGCTGCTCGAGCGCGTGCGCGCTCACCTCGACGACGGTGCCTCGGTGCGCACCATGTCGCTGAACGCGGAGGAGCGCGCGGCGCTGCGCGAGCTGTGGCTGGTCACGGCCACGCCGCTGGTGGTGGTGGTCAACGTGGAGGAGGGCGCCGCGTCCGTCGACGTCGCACCCGCCATCGCCGAACGCGCGGCGCGCAGCGGCGGCGACGCGGTGGCCATCTCCGCGCGCATCGAGTCCGAGCTGGTGGAGCTCGAGCCCGAGGATCGCGCCGTGTTCCTCGCCGACCTCGGCATCACCGAACCGGGCCTGAGCCGGCTGGCGCAGCATGCCTACAGCCTTCTCGACCTGGTCACCTTCTTCACCGCCGGCGAGAAGGAGGTGCGTGCGTGGGAGCTGCGGCGCGGCCTGACCGCTGTGGACGCGGCGGGGAGCATCCACACCGACTTCGCCAAGGGTTTCATCCGCGCCGAGATCAGCGACGTCAACGACCTGCTCGCGGCGGGCTCGTACAACGCGTTGCGCGAGCAGGGGAAGCAGCGGCTCGAGGGACGCGACTACGTGGTGCGAGACGGCGACGTCGTGCACTTCCGCTTCAACGTGTGAGGGGGGCGCGGCGACGAGGTGACGCCGGAGCGGTGACCCCCTGGCGGCCGCTTCGGGCAGGGCTTCGCGAGCGTTGGCGACGTCCGCGTGGGCGATTGCCGGTTCCGTGCCCGACATCCTCTGCCCCTCCCGAATTGGCGGCCCGACCATCGGCGCGCTCAGAACTCGGGGTCGAAGATCAACACCCGGCTGGCGGACCTTCGAGGCGTTGGGCAGCCTACCGGCGTTCGTAGGTCACGTGGAACATCGGGACGTCGACGATCAGCCGTGCGGCTTGGCCGCGCCCGTACACGGAGGGCTGCGGCGACACGTCCACGCTCGAGTCCGATGCCTCTTCGACGACCGCGGTGTACCCGCAGGCCTTGAGGCGAGCGGCGTCCTTCTCGAACTCCGGTGTGGTCCGGTACGTGCGCTGAACGGTTGGCGGATAGGCGTTGCCGGCCGTCCAGCGCCTGAGTTCACGCTGCCGCGACCAGGTGCGCCACGCTTCCATCGGGGTCATCACCGGCCAGCGTACGCCTGCTGACCGGAGTGCTCGCGTCGCGCTGGAAACCCGCTGGACGCAGGCGGTACTGTTCGGGCATGCGGATACGGGCCGACAGTCTTCTCCGGTCGGCGCCCGCGAGGCGGGTGACGCGACGTCCACCTCGTCGTCCATCGGTGAGCTGACCATGGAGGTCGCACAGCTCGACGACTGGCCTGAGCTCCCGTACCAGGTGTGGCGCGAGACGTGTGACACGCTCCACATGTACGCGCAGGTGGTGGGCAAGCTGCGGTTGGCGCTCAGCCCGTTCGAACCCGAGTGGGCGCACGTGCCGCTGTATGTCACCGCCCGCGGACTGACCACGTCGCCGTTGCGGGCCGGGCTACGGACCATCGATGTTGAGATCGACCTCGTTGACCACGTGCTGGTGATTCGCGACAGCGCGGGACTGGTGGAGCGCCGTCCGCTCGGTGGGACGGTCGCCGACTTCTACCGCGACGTGATGGCGGCACTGCATCGCATGAGCGTCGACGTGACCATCTCGACGCTGCCGTCCGAGGTGCCCGATCCCATCCGCTTTCCTGACGACGATACCCATCACACCTACGACGCCGAGTCGGTTGCACGCTTCCACCGCGCGCTGACCACGGTGGATGTGGTCATGAAGGAGCACCGCGCCCACTTTCGTGGACGGACCACGCCGGTGCAGTTCTTCTGGGGAACGTTCGACCTCGCGATCAGTCGGTTCTCCGGACGTCCGGCGCAGGCGCCGGCAGGGGCGGGGCTGATCACGCGCCTCAGCGAGGACGCGGAGGAGATCTGCGCGGGGTGGTGGCCCGGCGATGAGCGCATGCCGTATGCGGCCTTCTACGCGTACGCATATCCCGCCCCGGCGGGAATCGGAGACATCGACCTCCGTCCGTCCGCCGCCTCGTGGCGGCCCGATCTGGGCATGTTTGTCCTCCCTTACGATGCGGTGCGCTCAGAGGCCGACCCGCGGCAGGCGGTCCTCGACTTCCTGGCCAGCACCTACGGTGGCGCTGCCGGGCTGTCAGGGTGGGATCCGAGCCTGGCTGACGTCCAGGTCCCCCAACTGTCCAAACGGCCGAACCGGAAGGAGAACCGATGACCCCCGAGTGCGCACACCTGGACCACATCCTTCCCGCCACGCCGTCCGGAGCGGGATGCGTGGAGTGCATGGCGGCGGGACGGCGCGACTGGGTGCACCTGCGCATGTGCCAGGAGTGCGGGCACATCGGCTGCTGCGACAACTCGCCGGGGCGGCATGCGACCGCTCATTTCGGCTCCGCCTCGCACCCGATCATCCGTTCCTACGAACCGGGCGAAGACTGGTTCTACTGCTATCCCGATGACCTCCTGTTCGACGTCGATGGGGCGCCACCGTCCCTGTCCCACCCCTAGACTCCGCCGGAGAAGTCAGGGCAACGGCGGGTCCCCGGCCCAAGTTGCCCGGTGTCGGGTCATGAGCCGGCCCGAGCGCGGCGTGAGGGGGTGCTGACGAAGTTGGCGAGGACGACCACCAGGCCGCAGACCACCAACATGGTGATGAGGATGCCGGCGCAGTAGGCCGTGACGGTCCCGTACCCGCCGTTCGCCGGGTTCAGGAACGGGTACGGATACAGACCGACCGCGGCACCGCGGGTGAGCACGTAGATGATCCACACCAGCGGGAAACCCAGCCACAGCAGCCCTTCGCGGAGGGTGAGGCGATCCGGAGGTGGGTCGAGCAGCCAGTCGGCGAGGATGACCAGGGGCATCAGTTCGTGGACCACGCTGTTGACCCAGGGGATGGCCGTGTCCACGTCGGTGTTCGAGAGAAGCAGCGTGAACACGATGCCGGTCACGCTCATGTAGACCACCGCACCGCCGCGAACGAGGTCGAGGGTCCGCGAGCGGCCGGCGCGCCACCGGGACGCGCCCGCCAGCAGGCAGCCCGCCCCGATCAGGTTGCTGTCGATGGTGAAGTAGCTGAAGTAGTTCACCGGGTTGAGGGTGCCCTTCCCTGCCAGGTCCACCAGCTGCACGACGATCGCCACGACCGTCAGGGCCGCGAAGAACACCCGGGTCAGCGCGAGTCCCGCTGCCTTGCTCACCGGCGGAGCATACGATCGACCACCGGTGAGCGCGGCAGCTCACCGGCGTGGCACCGCGCGGAGCATCGGACCGCGATCGCGCCCAACGGACCGGCGCCAGGGGGCTGGACCGGTCCCGGGCGGGCAAGCAGACGCCGGATGGGACGGCCTCAACAGGAACGTGAAGCCGGTTGGTGCGGGGGACCGGCGCCTGCTGCCCATGGATACCGGA
>JALYTM010000288.1 GCA_030854305.1 Candidatus Dormiibacterota bacterium | reverse complement strand
ACGCACGGTGTCATGGTATGGCCTCGCGGCCGCGGTGCCGACCGCTCGATGGCAGAATCGACATTCCTGTCAACTTGGAGGTGGCCATGCCGCTGTCGGCTGAGAACGAGGCACTGCGCGAGACGGTCCGGGACTTCGTGGCCAGGGAGCTGCGCCCGCATGCAGACGAGTGGGAGGCGGCGGAGTACTTCCCGGACAGCGTGTTCCGGCGGATGGGCGAGCTGGGCTTCCTTGGCCTGCGATACCCGGAGGCATACGGCGGCCAGGGCGGCGACTACTGGAGTGCGATCGTCCTGGCCGAGGAGATGTCCCGGTGCGGGTCGGGCGGCGTGGGCATGGCCATCTCCGTCCAGGCCGAGATGGCCACCCCACCGATCCTCAAGTTCGGCACTGAGGAGCAGAAGCAGCGCTACCTTGTCCCGTCCATCCTCGGCGAGAAGGTCGCCAGCCTCGGCATCACCGAGCCGGACACCGGCAGCGATGTCGCGTCGGTCCGCACCCGGGCCGAGCGACACAACGGCGGCTGGCGCATCAACGGCAGCAAGCTGTACATCACCAACGGTGTCCGCGCCGACTTCATCGTGCTGGTCGCGCGCACCGGCGCACAGGAGGAGGGTGCCCACGGCATCACCCTCTTCCTCGTCGACCGCGACACCCCGGGCTTCACTGTCAGCCGCAAGCTCAAGAAGCTGGGAATGCACAGCAGCGACACCGCCGAGCTGGCTTTCGACAACGTCGAGGTCGCCGACAGCGCGGTCCTCGGCGAGGTCGGGCAGGGCTTCTACCACCTCATGTGGGAGCTGCAGGGCGAGCGTCTGATCGGCAGCGCGGGGTCGATCGCAGGCGCCGAGGCGATCTTCGAGGAGACGCTGCTCTGGTGCAGGGAGCGCGAGGCGTTCGGGCGCCCCATTGCCAAGTTCCAGGTCAACCGCCACAGGCTCGTCGACCTCTACACCGACATCAGCATCGCCAAGAGCTATGTGTACGCGGTGGCGGAGCGGTGGAACAACGGGGAGTACCCGGTGGCCGAGATCTCCATGGCCAAGCTGTTCGTGGGCCAGGTGACGACGCGGGTCGCCGACACCTGCCTCCAGCTGCACGGCGGCTTCGGCTACATGGCCGAGTCACACATCTCGCGCTACTTCCGCGACTCGCGGCTGATCCGCATCGGCGCCGGCACCGACGAGGTGATGAAGGAGATCATCGCCAAGACCGCGTTGTCCCTCTAGTATCAGCGCGTCGCAGAAGTCCCCAGGAGTCACCACCCATGGACGAGAAGATCATCGGCACGACCATGCCGGTCCTTGAACTTTCCCTCAACCCCGGGGAGTCGATCTTCGCCGAGTCCGGGGAGCTGTCGTGGATGACGTCGAGCATCCAGATGACGACGTCCGCCTCGTACGGCGGTGGGGGCGGGATGGGTGGAGTGTTCAAGCGAGCCATCGGCGGGGGCTCGATCTTCATGACCGACTACGCCGCCCAGGGCGGTCCGGGGATGGTGGCGTTCGCCGCCAAGCTTCCCGGGCAGATCTTCCCGCTCGACGTCAAGCCGCAGCCGGGGTTCCAGTTCCTGGGCCATCGCCACGCGTTCCTCGCCGCCACCCACGGCGTCGAGATCTCGGTGGGGTTTCAGCAGCGGCTCGGGGCCGGGTTCTTCGGTGGAGATGGCTTCCGGCTGCAGCGCATCGCCGGCCAGGGACGTGTGTGGTGCGAGCTGAGCGGCGAGGTGATCACGTACGACCTTCGGCCGGGTGAGGAGCTGAAGGTACATCCCGGCCACGTCGGCCTGTTCCAGGACACCGTGCAGTTCAACATCACCACCGTCAAGGGGATCAAGAACAAGATCTTCGGTGGTGACGGGATCTTCCTCGCCCAGCTCATCGGCCCGGGGCGGGTGTGGCTGCAGTCGCTGCCACTCGCGCGACTGGCTGCAGCGCTCGGTGAGTACACGGCGGTGCAGGGCGTCGAGGCGGGGGCCGCCGGCGGCGTTGTCGGTGGCTTGATGCGGGGTCTCGGCGGCCGGTAGTCCGCGCGCCGCGCCTACGCCGGGGTGGGAGCGGAGAACTGGCTGCGCTGGAACAGCGAATGCACGCACAGCCCGCGCGCCTCGATGGCCTGGCGGCCGCCCTCCTCGCGGTCGACCAGTGCCAGCGCCTCGATCACGTCGACGCCGAGCCCCTCCAGGGCGTCGTACGCCTGCAGCAGCGACCCGCCGGTGGTGATCACGTCGTCGACCACCATCACCCGGTCGCCGGGGCGCAGTGCGGGGCCCTCGATCAGCGAACCGGTGCCGTGCCCTTTGGCCTGCTTGCGGACGATGAAGGCGCGGACCGGCCGGCCGGCACCGCTCAGCGCGGCGACGCCCGCCACGATCGGATCGGCACCCAGCGTGAGGCCGCCGATGGCGTCGACGTGGAGCGTCCTGCAGCGCTCGAGGACCAGCCGCGACACCAGGTACAGCCCGCGACCCTCGAGGGTTACCTCCTTGCCGTTGAAGTAGAAGTCGCTGCGACGCCCGCTGGTGAGCACGAAGTCGCCGAAGCGGAAGGCGCGCTCCGCCAGCAGCATGTGCAGCTCAGCGCGGACGGCGGTGAGGTCGTCCGGCGTGGCCACTGTCAGGCGGTGGGGATGGCCGGTGACGAGTCCTGCGCGGCCCGCCCGACATGGGGGATGGCGGTGCCCGGCCCGGTCCAGCGCAACACCGGTCGCCGCGCCGCGCCGACCTCATCGACCCGCTCGACCGGTGTGTTGTGCGGTGCGCTCTGCACGAACGCGAGGTCGTCGGCGGCCTCCTCCACGATGGCGGTGCACACGTCGGCAAGGTGGTCGAGGCTCTGCCGTGACTCGGTCTCGGTCGGTTCGAACATCATCGCCTCCGGGA
>JALYTM010000028.1 GCA_030854305.1 Candidatus Dormiibacterota bacterium | reverse complement strand
GTGCAGGCGTTCACCCCGCTGCTGCGCGAGAGCCGGGGACGCATCGTCAGCGTCGGCTCCCTCGGGGGCCGCCTCGCGCAGCCGATGGCGGCGCCCTACTGCGCCAGCAAGTTCGCGCTGGAGGCGATCAGTGACGCGCTGCGCATCGAGCTGAAGCCCTGGGGCATCTCGGTGTCGCTGATCGAGCCCGGCGCGGTCAAGACGCCGATCTGGGACAAGGGGAAGCAGGCGGGTGAAGACCTGCTGAGCAAAGCGCCCGCGCAGATCCGCCAGCTCTATGGCAGGGCGGTTGAGATCGCCAGCTCCATTGCGGAGCACGAGAATCGGACCGGGGTCGACCCCATCGAGGTGGCGCGGGCCATCGAGCACGCGCTGCTGGCTCCCCGCCCCAAGACGCGGTACGCGGTGGGACGCCAGGCGCGCATCCTGATCCCGCTGACCAGGTTCATGCCCGACCGCCTCAAGGACGAGCTGATCCTGCGTGTCGGCAAGCTTCCCCGCACCGTCGCCGACACCGCCTCGAGGTCGGCCGCCATTCGTCCCGAGCGAGCGCGCGTCTGACCGGGTCCGTGTCGCCCGACCCTCGCCCCGCCACGCCGGGTGGCGGCGCTCCGGCCATGCGCACACGCCTGGGAACGTTCAGCGGCGTCCGGGGCGTGCCCATCGCGCACCGGGAATGGCTGCCCGACGGCGAGGCGCTGGGCACAGTGGTCATCGCCCACGGCATCCACGAGCACGGCGGCCGCTACCAGCATGTCGCCGCGCGCCTGGTCGCCGACGGCTGGGTGGTGGGCTCGCTGGACCATCGCGGCCATGGGCTGTCCGGGGGTCGCCGCGGTGCCGTCGAGCGCTTCGAGGATTGGGTCACCGATCTCGACACGTACATCGCGGACGTGCTGGCGCGGACCCCTCAACCGGTGTTCCTGGTGGGGCACAGCCTGGGCGGCCTGATCGCCTGCGTCTACACGCTCCGGCACGCCGACCGGCTGCGCGGCCTGGTGCTCTCCTCTCCGGCGGTCCTCGCCCCGGCCGGCCTCTCGCCGACCACCGTTCGGGCCGGCCGGCTTCTCTCGCGCTTTGCCGCCAACCTACCGGTGATTGCCCTCCGCCGTGACGCGGTCAGCCGCGATCCCGCGGTGGTCAAGGCGTACCTCGGCGACGCGCTGGTCCACCCCGGCCGGATTCGCGCCCGCACCGGCGCTGAGATCCTGGACGCCACGCTCGAGGTGCGACGCCGTGCTGCCGAGATCGTCCTGCCACTGCTCGCGGTGCAGGGCAGCGCCGACCTTCTCGTCGACCCCGGTGCGGCGGCGTGGATCGACAGCCACGCCGGCTCGCCGGACCACACCCTGCGGGTCTACGAGGGCCTCTACCACGAGGTGTTCAACGAGCCCGAGCGCGACCTGGTGCTCGACGACGTCGCAGCCTGGCTCGGGGCCCACCGCTGACGCACTGAGCGGCGTTGCGCCGGTCGTCCGGGCCGGTTGGGCTCAGCTCAGGCTGTTGCCCGGGGTGCCGTCAGCGCGTCGAGCAGCTGCTGGGTGGTCGCGGCCACGGACTCGACGGCGTCGTCGAACACCGCGGCATTGCTGCGCGACGGCACGCGGTACCCGCTCACCTTGCGCACGAACTGCAGCGCCGCCGCCCGCACCTCGTCGTCTGTCGGTTGCTGTCCCCGCAGGGTCTTGATGCTTCTGCACATGCGACCGACTCTAGCCCCGGCCGCTGGCGAAGCCGCCGTCCACCGCACTACGCTGTCGACACTTTGGACATCGACGACCACCTGGCGCTGTTGGCGTGGGAGGGGCAGCGCCTCGGCGACGTCGCCGCCGCCACCCCGATGGATGCTCACATCCCCGGCTGTCCCGGCTGGGACGTGGACGCACTCCTGCGCCACATCGGCGACGTGCACCGCTGGGCGGCCAGCGTGGTTCGTGAGCGCGCGCCGGAGCGTATTCGCGCCGACTTCTCCGGCCCGTCGGACCGCGACCCGCTGCTGGCGTGGTACCGCGCCGGTCATGCCGAGCTGCTGACCGAACTGCGCGCGACCACCCCCGACGACCGGTTCTGGATGTGGGGCGACGCTCCCAGCCCGCTCGCCTTCTGGGCGCGCCGCCAAGCGCACGAGACCGCCATCCATCGCCTCGACGCCGAGCAGGCCGCCGGCCTGCCCTCGATGTTCGGCGCCGAGGCCGCGGCTGACGGGGTGGACGAGTGGCTCATGCTGGCCTCGCGGTCGCGCCGAGCCAAGGTGCCGGACGGGCGCGGCCGGGTGCTCGCCCTTCATTCCACCGACTCGCCGTCGCGCTGGTACGCCACCCTGGACCCGGACAAGCTTCGCGTTGCCACCGACCGGCGCGATGCCGACTGCACCGTCAACGCCGCCAGCGGCGAGCTGTTCGCGTTGGTTCTCAACCGCCGCGACCCGGACGGTCTCGATGTGCGCGGTGACGCCGACGTTCTCCGAGCCTGGCGCGAGTCGGTGCGCTTCTGACACCGACGGGGGTCTTGTCCGGGGCGCCACTGACGATCATTGCCGGCCTCGCAGGCCAGGTTGCGACCCAGGCCACTGCCAGGCCCACCAATCAGATGCGGATGACTTCGAGGCCCGGCGCGTCGGCGTAGTCGTCATCCTGCGAGACGACGGGAAGTTGGTCGGCGATCGCGGTGGCGGCGATCCGTGTCGAGGCGGCGTGCCCGCGTCTGTGGATCCGAAGCGGCGAGGACGCCAAGCCGCAGCTCGCCCACGATGATGACCGATATGGAGATCCGCTCAGGCGGTGAACCGGCTGGGAACGCCCATGTTCGAGAGCTATGAATAGCGAGGTGTCCGCAAGCGCGGCCCGCAGGGGACCCTTCAGCAGGGGCACGTCAAGGGACGGGAACGTCAGCCAGCCGGCCTCGAGCCACGGCCAGAAAGGGGCCTCCTCATGCGACCCACCCTCGCACGGCAGAGGTCAGGGAAACGGGATGTGGGACGTCACCGCCTTCGTACCCCTTCGCCGTGGCGACCCCGATCGGATTCGAACCGACGATCTCCACCTTGACAGGGTGGCGTGTTAGGCCAGGCTACACCACGGGGCCGCGGAGCCCGGATCATAGCATCGGGGTTTCCGCGTCCCGACCGGTGCGACTACGCTGCGCCGATGCCGGCCCGAGCCACGCGCCGCCCGTTTCGTGGTCGCCCCAATGAAATCTCCGCGGGTGGCGTGCTCGTCCGTCCCATCGCCGATGGCTGGGAGTTCGCGCTGCTCCGTGCCGGCCGATACTGGGGGCTTCCCAAGGGCCGGATGGAGACGGGCGAGACCCCCGTGCAGGCGGCAGTGCGCGAGATGTCCGAGGAGTGCGGCGTGTCGCCGGACCTTCTCACCGTGGTGGCTGACCTGCCCCCGTCCGAGTACGTGTACCGGCGGGAGGGGCGGCTGGTGTTCAAGCTGGTCCACCACTTCCTGGTCACCGCTCCGGCGGCCGCGGCGCTCGTGCCGCAGCAGTCGGAGATCGACGAGGCGGAGTGGCTGACCCTACAAACCGCGCTGTCCCGCGCCGCCTTCGCCGACACCCGCACCGCGCTGACCGCGGCCGCCGCCGTGCTCGACCACCGCGGGCACTGAGACCGCTGCGGTTCTCGGGCTGCGGGACCATGGCGTCGCGTCCCTACAATCGAGCGACGTGCAGCTATTCGACACGGCGACCGGCGCGGTCACCCCGCTGATCCCGCGCGATGGCCGCGTCGGGATGTACGTGTGCGGCATCACGCCGTATGACGGCGGTCACCTCGGCCACGCCTTTACGTACCACACCTTCGATGTGATCGCGCGCCGGCTGCGCAGCCTCGGCGTCACGGTGCGCAACGTGCGCAACATCACCGATGTCGACGACGACATCCTCCGCGTGGCGCGCGCCCGCGGGCTCGGGTACCGCGAGCTCGGCGATGCCCAGGTGGAGCGCTTCGACCGGGACATGGCCGATATCAACCTGCTCCCGCTCGACGCCGAGCCGCGTGCCACTGCCCGGGTGCCCGAGATGGTGGCGTGGGTCGAACGGCTCGTCGCCGCCGGCGCCGCCTACCCCAACGAGGGTTGGGTGTACTTCGACGTCGCCGCCCACCCAGGCTACGGCGCGCTCAGCGGCCTTGACACCGGCGCCATGGTGGAGCTGTCCCGCCAGCGCGGTGCCGACCCCGACGACCCGCGAAAGCGCAACCCGCTGGACTTCGTGCTCTGGCAGCCATCACTGCCGGACGAACCGCGCTGGGCGTCCCCATGGAGCGCCGGGCGCCCCGGCTGGCACATCGAGTGCACCGTTCTGTCGGCGGCGGAGCTCTCCTTGCCCATCGACATCCACGGCGGCGGTGACGACCTCATCTTTCCGCACCACGAGTCAGAGATCGCGCAGGCGGAGGCGGCCGGCGTGCAGCCCTACGTCCGTCACTGGGTGCACGTGGCGATGGTGCGCTACCAGGGCGAGAAGATGAGCAAGTCGTTGGGCAACCTGGTGTTCGTGCGCGAGCTTCTCGACCAGGGCGTCGCGGCGGCGACGATCCGCCTCCTGCTCGCCAGCCACCATCACCGAACCAGCTGGGAGTACTCAGACAAGGATCTGCTGCGGGCGCGCCGTCGCGCCGACAGCTACGCGGCGCTGGTCGAGCCGGCGGCCACTGTCGACGCCGAGCGTGCCGGCGCGGTCACCGCTGCGTACCTCGCGCGGGTCGACGACGACCTCGACCTGCCGGGCGCGCTGGCGGTGCTCGATGAGGCGGCGCGCGAACTGCCAGGCGCGGCGTCGACGGCGGGCGCGGTGCGCGCGGCGGATGTGTTCAGCCCGCTTCTCGACCTGCTGGGGGCGTCGTCGGCGCCCGTGTGATCACCGCTCCGGCGGGGCGTTACACCCGGCCCCCCGGTGCGGTCGCGGCGCTGCGCTGGCGAGCAACCTCGGCGTTGATGTGGTCGAAGAAGAACTGCCGGTACAGCTCGCGCTGGTCGGAGTCGACCTCATCGCTGACGTGCTGGCCGGCTCTGCGTCGCGCCACCCAGGGCGGCACACCGCGGGCGACCACGACAGAGCCGACGCGGGCGTCGAGGAGAGCGTCGTCGTCGTCCTCGGCGACCTGGATGCACACCTTCAGCGTGACCCCCGTGGACTCGAGCAGCTTCCAGCTGCGCTCCCAACGGCGCCGCCGGTTGTTGTCATAGATGACCGCAACGGTGGTGTCGATCTGCACTGTCTCCGACGGTGACGCCACCCGGCGCAGCGTGGCCACCACGCCGCCGCTCAGCTCCGCGGCGAGCCAGTTGACCAGGGATGGTCCGCGGTTGTCGATCTCAGGCAGGGCGCCGAGCTCGACGTTGGGACCCAGCGCAGTCACCAGCCCGCCATGGCGGCGACAGTAGGCCACTCCGCCGACGGTGGAGCGGTGGTCGGCGCAGAACGCCGAGTCACAGGCGTGACCACGACGGTCCCGGTAGTTGCAGGTGGCCGCGTTCCGGTTGACGCACCCCGGCTCGGAGCAGGGCATGGTGCCGGCCGGCGAGGCGAACTCGGGAGGGCGAGGGCGGCGACGGAAGAGTGTCATGGTGGTCGACACCGATCCTACCGCGAGGTGGGGACGGCCACCTCTCCCTGTTCCTGTCGCAAGACAGTGACGAGGCGGCGCACGTCGGCCATCAACGCCTCGAACTGCCCGAACGTCAACGACTGCGGACCGTCGCTCAGCGCGTCATCCGGCGATGGGTGAACCTCGATGAGCAACCCGTCGGCGCCTGCTGCCACCGCGGCCAGGGCCATCGGTGGCACCAGGTGACGATGGCCGGTCGCGTGCGAGGGGTCGACCACAATCGGCAGGTGTGAGAGCGAGCGCACCAGCGGTACCGCGGCGAGGTCGAGCGTGTTGCGGGTGGACGTCTCGAAGGTCCGGATCCCGCGCTCGCAGAGCACAACGTCGGGGTTGCCGTGGGCCATGACGTACTCCGCGCTGAGCAGCCATTCCTCGATCGTGTTGCTGAGACCGCGCTTGAGCAGTACCGGCTTGCCGGACTGGCCGACCGCCTCGAGAAGGCTGAAGTTCTGGGCGTTGCGCGTGCCCACCTGGAGCATGTCGGCGGCGGCCGCCACCGTCTCGACGTCGCCGGGGCTGAGCACCTCGGTGACCACCGGCAGCCCTGTCTGCTCCCGTGCCATGGCGAGGTACTCGAGACCCCTGCTTCCCAGGCCGCGGAACGAGTACGGCGAGCTGCGCGGCTTGTACGCGCCTCCGCGCAGCAACAGCGCGCCGGCGGCAGCGACGTGGCGGGCGGTGGTGAGCAGCTGGTCCTCACTTTCCACAGCGCAAGGCCCCGCTGCCACGGCAAAGTGCCCATCCCCGATGGAGACCGACCCGACGTGCACGGTGGAGAGCTCCGGGTGCCACTCACGGCCGACCAGCTTGTACGGCTTGCTGACCGGGATGGCATCGACGACGCCCGGCAGCGCCACCACCGCGTCGCGGATGCTCGGTGGGTTGCTGCCCAGCACGCCGATCGCCACGCGGTCGGACCCCGGCAGCTCGATCGGCTCGAACCCGCGGTCGCGGACGTGGCGCATCACGTTGGCGATTTCCGCCTCGGTCGCCTGCGTTGTCATGATGATCAGCACCGCCGGATCGTGGCAGAAAACGCCGCACCCCCAGCCGCGTCCATCAGGCCGGGGCCTGGCTCAGCTGAGCCAGCGCCACGCTGTGAGCACGTCCTGGAGCGCGGGCAGCTGCCCCTGGAACGCGTACTGGGACGTCGTCAACACGATGTCGAAGGTGCTGCCGCCGTGGTTGACGACCATCTCGCGACTCTCGCCGGGGGTGCCGGCGATCTCCCGGTCGTACGTGATGTACTGACCGGTGGACCCGCCGATGGTGAACGGCTTGGGAGCGCTGATGTTGCTGGCGTCGGCGGTGCTGAGACTGCCGAGGAACAGGAGGACCTGGTCGTCGGGAACCGGGGTGGCGAGCAGCACCACGTTGATGTTCGCCACCACGTCGTTGACGCCGGCGTTCACTGCTCCCGGTGGCTGCTGCTCGGCCAGGTACTCCACCTCCCCGGTGGCGCTGAACTTGCGCACCTGGGCGGGGTCGGACAGCGCGTCGGTCCAGCCGCTGGGCACCACCGTGGAGAACGCCGCGTTGGCGACCGCGATCCCCAGCGACGGGGTGGGAGAGGTACCGGTGGGGCCGGTGGGCAACGGCGCCGGCGGGCTTCCGCACCCCGCGAGCAACCCGCCGCAGACAATGGCGACGACGCCGACCGACCTCACCAGCCCGGCCTCCTGTTGGTTGCTTCGGAACAGCCGGCCAGTCTATGCACATCGTCGCCGCCGGCGCCCCGCGGCGATCCCTGTTGCCCGTTCCGAGCGGCACAATCAGGCGATGACGCAGCTCACCGTGGGACGCATGGGACCTGCCGAGCTCGGCGCCGTCGAGCGGTTGCTCGATGCCGACCGCGTGCACAACGTGTACCTGCGCAGCGAGCTCCGCCTGCAGGGCGCGTCAGCCCCGTGGTGGGGGGTTTCGGAGGGCACCACGCTCCGCTCGGTGATCCTCGCGGGGGCACTCACCGTGCCCTGGATCCCCGACCCTTCGGACGCGCCCCGGCTGGCCGGCGCGATTCGGTCGGTGACGCCGCCCCACCTCATGGTCGGTCCGCGCGACGCCGTGCATGCGCTCCATCGCAGCCTCGAGCCGCAGCGCCAGGCAGTCGAGATCCATGACCCGCAGCCGGTGATGGTGGTGGACCGCGACCGTCTCCGCGTGCTCCCGCCGGCGCCGCTGCGGCGCAGCACTCGCAGCGACGTCGACCGCCTCGCTCGCGCGGCCGACATGATGCACCGCGCGGAGATGAGCGCCGACTCCCGCCCCCCTGACGCCACCGCGTGGCGAGCCCGGATGACGCAGCTCGTCGACCGCGGCTGGAGCTGGTGCTGGGTGGATTCGGGCGAGGTCATCTTCAAGGCCGAGCTGAGCGCCTGGACCCCGGAGGTCGTGCAGGTGCAGGGCGTGTTCACCGACCCCGCCCATCGAGGCCGCGGCGTGGCCACCGCCGGCATGGTGGCCCTGTGCTCGACCCTGCTCGACTCGGTCCCGCTGGTCACCCTGTATGTCAACGGGTTCAACGACGAGGCGATTCGGCTCTACCGCCGGGTGGGGTTCGAGCAGCACGGCGACTTCGCGACCGTGATGTACTGAGGTATAGAGAAGCGGTGATCGAGGCAAGTGCCACCGCCACCCTCCCGGTCGGAGTCGACGAGGCTTTCGCCGTGGTGTCCGACGTCTCCAACGCCGACTGGCTGCCGGCGGTGCGGGGGGTCCGTCACGTCGGCGGTCCCACCACCGGTGTGGGCGCCCGCTTCGAGGTCGAGGCTGGGCTGATCGGCCGGCACCTCCGGGGCGTCCTGCGCATCGAGGAGGAGGAGGCGCCCACCCTCATGGTGTTGATCCTCGAGGATGGCCTCGACCTCACCATCACCATCGAGCTGCAGCCGGTGCGGGGCGGATGCGACCTCACGGTCACGGCCATGTACTCGGTCGGAGGCGCCTTCGGCGGAGCCGTCGAGCGCGCCAGCCAGCTGCCGGCGCGGCGAGAAACCGCGCGGGCGGTGGAGCAGCTGGCCGCCCACTTTGCGCGCGATGAGCCGTCGGCCGAGCGCTCCACCTGGCGGCGATGAGCAGGCTCCCCGACGACACCGAACTGGACGCCCTCTCAGCGCAGGTCCGCGCCTTCACGCCGCTGCCGGAGGCGGAGGTCGGGCGCCTGCTTGCCGAAACGCGCAACGCCCCTATGGGCGGCGGTGCGGCCCGGCTGGTGGAACAGAGCCTCGCCCAGGTGCTCGACGCGGTGCTCGGTCGCCGGGCGCCCGGGATCGACGTGATGGACCTGTACCAGGAGGGGTCGGTGGCGGCCACCGTCGCCGTCGGCGAGTACGCCGCACGGGGAGGCGAACCCGCCGGGCTGCGACCGTATGTCGCGCGGGTGGTCAACACCTTCCTCGACGACGTGGTCGAACGGGAGGAGGTGCAGCGTGTGGCGGACGCGTTGCTGGTCGAGCAGGCCAAGCTGGCCGAGGCCGCCGAGCTGACCCTGCGCCGCGCGCTCGGACGCGAACCGACCACCCTCGAGTTGGCCGGCGTCCTGCAGTGGCCGCCGGAGCGAGTGGAGGTGGTGGTCGACGCCCTTCGCCTGGCGCGCGCCCGCTATGACAGCGAGATCGTCGAGTACCTGGACGACGACGAGAGCTGATGCTCGCGGACGGCACTGTCCGCGCGGTGTCCGCGCCGAGCGTCCAGGCTGACCGTCGTGGCCTCCCGTCTACCATCCCGCCTCATGCTCACGGAGTCCCGAGTCCCGGTGACCGTGGGCGTGCGCCTCGGCGCTGCGCCATCGGTGCGGGAGCGAGCGCTGGTGGTCATCGGGAGCGACGGCGAGGTGGCGGTCGCCCTTCGCGAGCGGCTGGATCGCGCCCGCGTCACCGTGGTCGACGCCGCCCCGGCCGACGCGCTCGCCGCGCTCAGGGCCTGCCGCCCCTGGCCGTGGATGGTGGTCGGAACCGTGTCGGAACCCGGTCAGGACGTGGTCGCCGACCTGCGGCATCGCCCCATCCTGGTGTTGTGGCTCGGTCAACCGCCGGCCGGGACACCGCGACACGTTCGCGCCTTCACACGATTCTCCGACCTCGCCGGTGCCGCCGTGGGAGCGCTGGCCGCGGAGGTTGCGGGCATACGCCTGTCGATCGGGTCGGGCGTGCTCCTTCCCAATGGTGAGCAGCACCACAACCCCGAACTGGAGGCGCTGGTCTCAGCGCACCCGCACCCCTTCCGGTTGCCCCGCGCGCGGTTCCGCACCGCGGCCGGCATC
>JALYTM010000027.1 GCA_030854305.1 Candidatus Dormiibacterota bacterium | reverse complement strand
CTCCTGCACGGTGCTCTGCGAGGTGGAGCGAGGGAGGAGAGTGCCGTCGCTGCGAACGTACGGCCGACTGCGCGACGGGCTGGGCCTGACCGCCCCCTCAGCGGCCCTGCTGGAGCGCAAGGTGGTGGCGGTGCCGCTGGAGGAGCGCCACCTGGCCACCCTGGCCGCGTGTATCGTCACCGCCGGCGGGGCAGCGCTGGCGGATCTCGCGAGCGCGCTCGGGGTGTCCATTCCGGCGGTTCGCGAGGGTCTGTACGCGGTGGGGGAACGGTTGGCGCACGTCGGGCTGAGCGTCGTGGACGACGGGACGCACGTGCGCGTGGCTCCCTTGACCTTCGCCCGCGACGCGGTGGCCGCGGTGACCAGCGTGGAGACCGTGGGCCGCCTCACCGACGAGCAGGTGCAAGTGATCAGTGTGGTGGGCTGGGCCGGCTCAGCCACGCGACGGCGCATCGAGGAGGTGCGGGGCGAGGACTGCGAGACGGTGTTGCGTCGGATGGTCTCGGCGGGACTGGTGAGCGCGACCCGCGACGAGGCCACCGAGCACGCGCCCAACGTGTATCAGCTCACGGCCAAAGCCTTGGGCGCGCTCGGGTACCCGACGCTGGAGTCATTTCAGGCCTGGCTGGCCGATCAGCTGAGCCCCGACGAGCGGCGCGCGGCCGCCAAGGTGGGCTGAGAGGTGGCCAATCCCGGCCCGCATTCGTCACGCCCTCGGTGCTTGCGTTGGGCGCGCGAGACCATGGACATGACCGTGGACGGCGCGGTCTAGGCTGGCTCCCAGCCCGGTTTGAGGGGGCAGTCCGACGAGGCTGGTGAAACTTTCTGATAGTTTGGGTAGCTGCACCTCGGCCGTTCGCCCTACCTCGACAAGTTGTGGGTGGCAAAACTTTATGCTATTTTAGCTAGCACGATGCCTGAACTTGCTGACCGGCCACTCCTGGACACGGATCGCGATAGCCGCCTGTTTGTGGGTCGCGAGTTGGAGTTGAGGAAGCTGCTTCAGGCGACCGAGCTTGGACTGAATACCCTTCTGCTGGCGGAGAAGGGGATGGGCAAGACGTCCCTTCTTCGGCACCTCGGGTGGGAGTTGCGTCAGCGCAACCGCCCGTTCGTCAATGTGAGCGGCGCGATGGCCAGCAATGCGCGTGAGTTTGTAGACATGGTGGCTTGGGCGCTCGGGTCTCCCCGCCAGGAACACCAACCTGGCTTTATGCAGCAAATACAAGCGTTCCAAAGTGGGCCACTCTTCAGCGGGAAATCCACTCCAGTGGGCCGACCCGACGCGCTGGTGAGGGAGATCCGCGCGCTGGGCGAGCGACTGCGTGAAAAGACAACGGAGGAAGTGGCGCCGCCGCCTGTCGTACTGGTCGACGACGCTGTGCCCGCGATAACTCATTCGGTGTTCGGACGAGCACGAGACGAGATGTGGAACTTGCCGGTCGCGTGGGTGGTCGCTGGTGACACGGCTCAGGCAGGAGAATACCTGCGCCCGCCCACGGACTCGTTTTTCGGTCGCACAATCACGCTTCCGTCATTGACGGTGGACGAAGTGCGGCGGCTCTTGATGGCGCGAGCAGGCGATGCCCTCGCACCCCCGGTGATCGATGCGATCGCAGGACCCGGTGAGGGGAATCCCCGCGCTGTGATTCGTGTTGCCCAAGAGGTTCTACTCGGCGAGCGGCAGACGGACGATGTCTTGGCACGAGAACAGGAGCGCCACCAGTTGCTCGAGAATCTCGGCCCTCCCGCGCGACGGTTGTACGAGGTGCTGGCGTCGCTCGGTTCCGCGAGCGTAGATCCTCGTCTCCTGGCGCGGCTCGACTGGAGTCGGTCACGAGCCGGGCAGGTCTTTGCCGAGCTGGAGAACGCTGGTCTTGTCACCAGTGCGACGGAGAAGCAGAGCGGAGTCGGCCGGCCGCGCAAGGTGTACCGCATTGCCTGACGACGAGTGGCCTGACGACGAGACGTCTATCTTGGAGCAGGCGCACCGAGGGCATGTTTTCGACCCGCTTCCGATGCCAGAGTTCTATCAGTACACGCATGTGGCGTTTGACGAACTGCTTGGCGGTCGGGACGTGGAAGCTCGACTCACCACTAGAGCTGCGGCGGTTGGCCGTGTGGCTCTGATCGGGAAGTCCGGTTCAGGTAAGACAAGTGCGGTGCGCTACGCGCTGACCGAAAACGAGGAACACACTGCTGCTATCTGGCTTCAGGTGGGGCCGGAGGATCCAGCCGTTCTGAGCGATGTCACCCGGTTCGGCCGCCATCTTGTCGAGACCATCGTGCACTTTGCAACAGTCGAGATGACCATTTTGTCGCGCCAGGATGCGCACCTCTCCCTGGCTGAGGGTGCCGGGCAGAAGTACACAAAAGCGGGAATGAAGACGACGACTCAGCTAAGCGGCGGTCTCCGTACGCCGTGGATGCACGCTGATCTCGCGCGCGAATTCGCCCAGAGTCAGCCGGACCTTGACCTGGAGATGACGCCAGCCCGGATCAAGCGTGTCATCGAGGCGCTCCTTGACCGCATCGCCGATGAGGGTGGGAACCCGATTGTGGTCTTCGACGATTCCGACCGCTGGCTCCAGGCAGTTGGCGGCGAACCCGAGCGCGTTACCGCGTTCTTCGGAACGCTGCTGCCGTGGCTGGGGGAAATGCGGTGCGGCATCGTTTGCGCCGTGGACGAGCGTTACCTCGAGGACGGGGCCTGGAAGCGCGCGCTTGACGAGGGGATAATCGAGACCACGGTGAGTCTTCCTCCGCTGACTGATCCGTCTCAGTTCGCGCGCATCTTGGCGAGGCGCTTGGAAGCCTCCCAAATGCCTGTCCCGGTGCAGGATCTCTTCGACGAAGAGGCGCTTGTCGCGATGTACGAGTTGTACGTCGCGCGCGGTTCTGGCAGTATTCGCGCAGCCGTGGCCGCTGCACATGTGGCCGTTCAGTTCGCCGTAGAGCGGCACGCGGAACGCGTCACGGGGCGTGACATGCGCGCTGCGCATGAGGCGCCCGATTGATAGCAGTTGCGCTCTGCTGGCAATGGACGGTGAGGGTCGGATTGTGGTGGGTGGGTGGCCCGTCCGCCGGCGCACCATGGGCCGGCCGGCATGTTGAACGGACCCGTGTGCACTTTCACGGAATCCTCCTAAGTGGTATCAGCCAGGATTCACAGATTGAGATCAAAGAGCTGATGCCAGCGTGGGTTCCGGGCCGACCGGTCCGTAGGAAGGATAGAGATGACATTGAGCGACTTCGGAAGCGGTTTCAGAGGTCGTGACGGTAGGGGGAGACGTGCACTTCGACGATGTGCAGATTCTGCGCTTGATTGACGAATACGAGCAGACAGCGACGGCGTACATCTACAACGGGTTCGTGCTACTCAACGCCATCGCCGGTGGCAGGATCTTGGAAATCCCCAACGATTACCGGCAGTTCGCCCGCGAGTTGCTGATCGCGCGCGAGGCGGAGCTCGTGACGTTCGAGGAGCTGGTGGGAGCGGGGTACCGACCTCTCGATCCGAGAGTCGACGCGCATATGTGGCTGCAGCAAATCGGCGAGATTCGTCTCACCATCGCTGGCCGCGATCGTGCCCGCGGGCGCTTGATCCTTCTGCCGCCGCCCGATCCGGACGAAGACGACGGTCGACCCATTGCCTACCTAACCCTGGAGAACGTCGCACGAGAGATCGGAGACACCTACAGCGCCGCGCAGCTCCAGCACTTCCTCACCGACTCAAAGATCCCACAGAGCTACGTGCCAGACGTCACGGCCGGCACCGTCGGGGCGGAGTACGTGGTGGGCGTCTTGCAGGAACTGGAGCGTGGTGCTTGCGCAGCGCGTCGTATCCTGCGCGCATTTCTCGGCGCGTGGTTGAGTGGTGCACTGCACTCGCGGCCGTCGGACAAGTCTCGAGCAGCGGTGCTGCGCTACCTCAATCAGCAGGGATGGCATCTGCGGGACGGCCGACTCGTGGTTGGGGAGGCATCCGCCGGCGGGCCGGAGCAGCCGGAGCCCGGTAGTCGGGCTGAGCGCATTGGCCGCCTGCATCCGCGCATCGGCGAAATTGCGGATCGGTATCCCCACACACTCGAGGTGGCGGTCCAAGAGGCGTTCAAGTCCTTGATGCCCAGGGTACGCTCGATGACTGGCCTCACCCTGGACGGGACTCAGCTGATGGCCAAGGCCTTCGCAGACGATGGGCCCTTGCGCATCGCCGATCCTCGCGCGAAGGAAGCGGGGAGCACGATTCAGGAGGGGTACCGTTTCCTGTTCATGGGCGCCGTGCTGGGCATGCGCAACCCGGGTGCCCACCACCTCCTGGTGCCCATGACCGACGACGAGGCCTTCGAGGAGCTGGGATTCGCCAGTTTGTTGATGCGCGAGTTGGACGGTGTGGAGGGGGCCCTGCCCGTTGAGGACGGCGGCTCCTAAACCGCCTGCGGGTGGGCGTGACATGGAGGGGTGATCTGACGATGAAGGCTCGACAGTTCAGACAGCTGGCGAACAAGACATTCGCCCAACGCCTACCGCTGCTCATCGAGGGTCTTGAAGCCCTGACGGTGAACTTGGACCGACTCGCCGCAGACTTCGACCTGAGTGTCCACGCGAAGGCGTACCGCGCAGCCGAGATGGTCCGCAACGTGGCCCGCGAGGAGGGTGGCAAGTTCCTCATCTTGATCGACTCGTGTCGCGCCCCCGACAGCAGTCCGCAACAACTCTCGCGCCAGTTTGCTCGCGCCGGGAACCACCTGGCCAAGCTCATTTACGATCAGATCGCTGATTACTCCATCGCGTCGCAAGACGAGCTCTTGCGGGCGGTTGAGAAGCACCGTCAACAACTTCACCTTGACGGTCCAGACGACTACAACTGGATACTCCCCAACGAGTTGATCGCAGAGCGGGAAAGCATTCTCTATGTGGATTTGGTGGAATCCGAGGGCGCCCTGGGCTGGAGCTATCCGCTTGAGGCTCAGGAGCCTCTGGGACTGCCGAAGTCGATTCGTCTCGTCGATTCGTTGCGCAAGACGGGAATGATCAGCCCCCCTGGGCTGACGGCACTGCAGGATGCTTGGGGTGGATTCGACTCAGCGGCAGACACGCACTATGCCGAATGGGCCAGGCGTACGACGGAGGCGTTGAGCGCCACCGCGTCCGGACACAGTGTCGACGAGGAGTGGAGCGCTGCCGCTCGGTCGGTCGTGGATATCTGGCCTATGCCCATGGTCGCCATCGATATCGAGATGGTCGAGGTGAATGCCGCGGAGTTGACTGAGCGCCGCGAAGCGCTGACGAATGCGTGGTTGGCGGATCAACTTGGCTGGGATCTGGACGATTGGGATCCGTATCCGCGCTGAGGTGCCCAGCGCGATCAGAGACCACCTTGGGGCTTACGCTGAGGCGCGCGACGCGACTAAGCCCCGGATCCATTCTGGGTGGGCGTCGGTAGTGGGGCGGCCTGCCAGCTCCCACACACGTTGGTACGAGTCGGTCAGCCCGTCCCGCTCGGAGGGTTCGATCGGGCGCAGGTCCCACCCGAGTTGGCGGATCGTGAGGTCGCCCTTGCGCGCGTTGCACGGCCAGCAAGCCGTGGCCAGATTCTCCGGATCGGCCCAACTCCCGCCGTGGGCACCGGGGATGACGTGGTCCACGACGGCGCTGCGCGCCACCACGGCAGGGTGCGTCTGGCCGCCCTTCCAGTTGCGGTGGAAAGGGAACTGATCGGGGAACAGGGTGCCCAGCAGCGCCATCACCGGCGTAAAGATGGTGCGCCCGCCGCAGTATCGGCAGGTCCAGTGGTCGCGCCAGAAGACAGCGAGCATCACCGAGCACGGCATCGCCGGGCGCGAGGGAACGTCGTGTCGCGGGTACGCGATGGGCTGCAGCGCCCGGCGAGCCGCGTCGGGCCCACCCTCGATGAGGGCCCGAAGGACAGCCGCCAGCGCATCGCGATACTCGTCATCCTGAGGGATCACATGCGGCGCTCAGTCCATGTTGCAATGAGAAACGCGGCCACAGTGTGGCTGGCATTCATTGCGAGGCGGGCGTGACGTTCGAGTGCGGGCACGCGTTGCGCGCGCCCATGGCCGGCGCCAATGGCGTTGCGGAATTCGGCGAGGTTCTGCACGGTGGTGACCAGGCCCTGCAACACGCGCTGCGCGGCTTCGCTGCCTTTGGCATTGGCCGGGACGGATTCTCTGCTGAGGCGCAGCTGGCCGGCGACCGACTTGTACAACTCGGGGAGAGTCGCGCTTGGCGGGTAGTCCACGGCTTCCTCGCTGAGGATGAGTTTGCAGACCGACTCCAGAAGTTCTTTCGCCGCACCGATGACGGCCGGGGGGTCGCGGTCGAGGTTGTCGTTCATGCGCGCCAGGTGCTCGGCGAGCACTCCTGCGTCGCGGAGCAGCTGGACCTCGGGTAGCTCGAGAGCTGCGGACGGCAGGGGCCCGGTGAGGTGTCCAGCGTCGTCGATGGGGACGCCGTCTCGGCGAAGGCTGCGGATGACGTCGAGCGCACCCTTGGCGACAGTCCCGTCGGCGTGCCGGCCACCCCAGGAGTCGATGGCGTCGAGGTACACGTTGAGGAGGCGACGCTGGTGGTTGTCACTGTGTGGGTCGATGAGGGCGTGGAAGCTGGCACAGACGGTGCGGCGCTGGCCACCGACGTCTTGTTGGTTGGGGTCGGCCTCGAATCCCTCGGCTTCGAAGCTGCGGGCGATCTCATTGATCGTGCTCCACCCGCTTGCGTACTCAGCGAACTTCATCTGGGTCCGAGGAGAAATCCGCAGGGGCATGCGGCGAGGGTACGCCGGGGCGGGACCTACCTTGCCACAGATCAGACGTGGCGGTCCCCAAGGCGAGGGTAGAGCGGATATTGTCCGGGAATGTGTCCGGTCCCGGCGAGTTTTGACCGCTTTGGCGCGACCGGGGGGCTGAGCACAAAGAGCGGGAGAGGTGGCCATGCCAGCCTATGAGGGTCGGCTGGAGCTGACCTGGACCAACAAGCCGCTGAGGCTGCTGGCCCACGAGGACGGGAGCTACGAGTGGCTGTCGCCGTCGGACTACCGCGTGGCCGAGGTCCGGCTCCTGCATTCGGTCGGGCAGCACGGAGACGTCGGCGCAACGCGGGCGGGCGACAACCTGCTCATTCGCGGGGACGCGCTGAGTGCGTTGACCAGCTTGTCGGACCTTCCCGAGTTCTCGCGCGAGTACGTGGGCAAGGTCAAGCTGGCGTACATCGATCCGCCGTTCAACACGCAGCAGTCCTTTGTGCATTACGACGACGCGCTGGAACACTCGGTGTGGTTGACAATGATGCGCGACCGCCTGCTGCAGGTGAAGACGCTGTTGCACCCGCTGGGCTCTGTGTGGGTGCACTGTGATGACACCGAGCAGCACCGCTTGCGGTGCGTGCTGGACGAGGTCTTCGGGGCGGAGAACTTCGTCGCGACGGTGATCTGGGAGAAGGCCGACTCGCCCCGCAACTCGGCGCGACAGCTGAGCAACGATCACGACTACATCGTCATCTACTCGCAGACCACCGAGTGGACGCCGCACCGACTCGCACGCACGGAAGCGTCGGACGCCATCTACGGAAACCCCGACGACGATGCACGCGGCCCTTGGTTGCCGAGCGACCCCTTTGCCAACAAGCCGTACTCCAAAGGCTTGTATGAGGTCACGGGCCCGACAGGACGAACCTTCAAACCACCGCCCGGGCGGTTTTGGCGTGTTGCTGAGGATCGCTTCTGGGAACTGGATGCCGACAACCGCATGTGGTGGGGACCCAAAGGCGACGCGCGACCGAGCATCAAGCGCTTCTTGGCCGAGGTGGCGGACCTGGTCCCACGCACCCTGTGGCTTCGCGAGGATGTTGGCAGCAACCGCACGTCCAAGAACGAGATGCGCGATCTGTTTCCCGGAGTGGCGTCCTTCGCGACGCCCAAACCCGAGGCACTGCTGGAACGTGTGCTGGCGATCGGGTCTGGGCTTGGGGACATCGTGCTCGATTGCTTCGTGGGATCAGGGACCACCGCGGCGGTCGCCCACAAGATGGGCCGCCGCTGGATCGGCATTGAGTCGTCGGCCACCACGCTTGAGACCTACGCCATCCCGCGGCTGACCAGAGTCGTGGATGGCACGGACTCTGGTGGGATCACCAAGACCGTTGGCTGGGCAGGAGGAGGAGGATTCCGCGTACTGGAAGTCGCGCCCTCGATGTTTGTGGCGAGCGAAGACCAAGTCTTCCTCAGTGACTGGGCGACCAACGGTCAGCTGTCTGAGGTGACCGCGGCGCAGCTCCGCTTCGACTACGAAGCAGATCCGCCGTTCAGTGGATCTCGAGGACGGGCGAGGCTGGCCGTGGTTGACGGCCTGGTGAACGCTGACGTGGTGCGCCTCTTGATGGGCGCGCTGCCGGCGGACGAGCGCTTGACCATCTGCGGCACCGCGGTGGACCCTGCGGCACGCGACCTGGCCAAGCAATTGCGCCCGGGCTCGACGGTGCGCAAGATTCCGCAGTCGATCCTGCGTGAGTATCGGCACGCCAGCCGTCTCTCGCCGGCGCAGCGAGCCAAGGCCGAAGTGCCAGCGACACCGTGACGACGATGCCCACTGCCGACGATCTGTTCGACGTCGATCGGATCGAAGCCATTGCGGCTCGGCTTGATCTGCGCCAGCCAAACAAGGCAGCGCTGGAAAGCATCGCCTTCGAGACGGCGCAGCACTACGACATTGACGGTGAGCCGCCGCCCTTCGAAGCTGTCGTTGACAGCGCTACGGGCGTGGGGAAGACGTACATCCTGGCAGCGGCGATCGAGTATTTCGCCGGTCGCGGAGTGCGCAACTTCGCGGTCATCACGCCGGGTCGCACGATCCTCAACAAGACGGTGGCGAACTTCACCGCGGGACATCCCAAGAGCTTGCTCGGTGGGATGGAGACGCGGCCGGTGGTGATGACAAGCGACAACTTCGCCACGCCGGCCATGCGCGCTGCCATGGATGACGGCGAGGCGGTCAAGCTGTTCATCTTCACCGTGCAGGCGTTGTTGAAGCCCGAGTCGAAGGTCGGCCGCAAGACACACAAGTTTCAAGAGGGGCTTGGGGAAGCCTTCTACTCCCACTTGCAGTCCCTCACTGACCTCGTGGTGTTCGCCGACGAGCACCACGCCTACTACGGGGCCGCATTCTCCGGCGCAGTCCGCGAGCTTCGACCTTGGGTGTTGCTGGGCTTGACCGCAACGCCGCACAAGAAAACGCCGCCCAGCCAGATCATCTACCAGTACCCGCTGGCAGCCGCCATCGCCGACCGGCTGGTGAAGACGCCGGTCCTTGTTGGCCGGCGTGACGACCGCTCCGACGCGGTGACCAAGCTCCTGGATGGTGTTCGACTGCTCGAACTGAAGGAGGAAGCCCTGCAGCGTTGGGCGTCGGATGTGGGCGCCGAGGTGGTGCATCCAGTGATGTTGGTGATCGCACCGAGCATCAAGGAATCCACCGAAGTCGAGGACATCGTCCGCGATCCTTCGTTCGCAGGCGGTCGCTATGCGGACCGCGTCCTGACGGTGAACTCCGACTCGCCGGACGAGGCACTCGCTCAGCTAGAGGGCCTTGAGGAGCCGACGAGCCCGTTCCGGGTCGTGATCTCAGTGGGGATGCTCAAGGAGGGCTGGGACGTCAAGAACGTCTACGTGATCGCGTCCCTGCGCGCGTCAGTGTCGGAGATCCTGACCGAACAGACTCTGGGTCGCGGCCTGCGACTGCCGTTTGGCAAGTACACGGGCATCGAGTTGCTGGACACCCTTGAAGTGCTTGGCCATGAGAAGTACCAGGAGCTGCTGCGCAAGGCGGGCGCGCTCAATCAGCAGTTCGTGGACCGTCGGACGAGGGCCATCCTGCGGCGCAACGCCAAGGGCGAGCTGGTTGCAGTCACAGAAACCACCGCGGTCGCCGCGCCCATCTTGTCGGTTGGTGAT
>JALYTM010000026.1 GCA_030854305.1 Candidatus Dormiibacterota bacterium | reverse complement strand
GGCGTGATCGGGTTGGCGTCGACGTCGACCTTGGCCACCTTGACGCGGCCGTCGTACTCGCCTGCCAGCTCCTCAACGATCGGGGCGATCATCTTGCAGGGCGAGCACCAGGAGGCCCAGAAGTCGACGAGTACGGGCACGTCGGAGTCCAACACCTCCTGTTTGAAGTTGGTGTCGGTGACGGTGATGGGGTGAGGCATCGGTCTCTCCTGTACGGTGCCGCGGTTGCGGTCACCTCATGCTACGCAATGGGGATCGGACGGGCGCTCAGTCGCTCGCCGAGGGCGCGGGTGCTGCCGGTTTGGTGGCCGCCGGGGCCGCCTTCTCCGGCGCCGGCGTGGCCGGGGTCGACGAGCCGGGCTCGCCCTTGGGGGCTGCCGTGGACGGTGACGAAGGGCTTGCGGCAGGCTTGCCGTCGGCGGGGCGGCTGGCGACCGCCTCCTTGCCTCGACTGTCGGTCTTGTAGAACCCGCTGCCCTTGAACAGGATCCCCGCCGGGTAGAACAGGCGCTTGCCGGCGCCGTTGCACGATGGGCATGCGGCGACGGCGGGGTCGCTCATTCGCTGCAGCCGCTCGAACTCCGAGTTGCATGACTGGCAGCGATAACCGTAGGTGGGCACGTGGTCTCCTGTTGTCCTCGCTCGTTCTCTACCCAGCGCTTGTCGTCACCAAACGGCGGGCGGTCAATTCTCCGACGCGCCGGACGTCATCCGGAGAAGGTGACCCTCGAGTCGCTGCGACGGGATCGCGCCGCTGGCGATGCCCCGGGCCTGCTCCGCACCGTCCACCTGGAGGCGCGCCCGTCGCCGCTCCGACCGCAGGAAGCGACGCAGGGCCACGTTGACCAGCTCGCTGCGGCTCAGAGGCGACAGCCGGGTGTAGGCGTTCAGCGCTTCGACCACGTCGTCGTCGAGGGAGATAGCGATCCGTCTGGCCATGCGGTGATCGTACGCGGGAGCCCGCTGCCACCGTCACGCCGGCGAGAGGACGAGGCCGGTGGGAACCTTGGGATAGAAGTACGTCGACTTCTGCGGCATCACCTCCCCGGCCTCCGCGACCGCGATCATCTCCGCGGTGGTGGCGGGGTTGATGCAGAAGCCGAGCAGGGCCTCCCCGCTGCCGACCGCGCGCGCCACCTCCGACGGTTCGCGTGTGTAGCCCAGCGCGCCGGACCGGATCGCCTCCTCGTCGACGCCCGCCGGCCCGAGGACCTCGTCCTGGAGCACGACCACGTCCAGGGCGGCTCGCGCCGACGCGTGGGGGTCTCGCGGCCGGAACAGGACCGCCGTCCCGTCGGGGCCGACGGTGGCGAAGGCGTGGTCGGTCTCTCGCCGGCCGGCGGCGGTTGCGATGGCGCTGTCGAGGTCGGCGGCGGGCTCCATCTCCCATTGGTCGCTCAGCCGCATCCACAGGTCGTCGAGGCTGAACGCGGCGTCATGACGGGGGAGCAGGAGGCGGTGGGTCGGCAGCAGGGCGATGCCGGGGTCGGCGGCGTCGCTCACCGACACCAGGCAGAACTCGAAGTCCGCGTCGGGCGGGGCGTCGGGCTCGGCCGCCCGGCGCTCCGCGGCGTACGCCGCCGCCGTCTCGTAGCGATGGTGGCCGTCGGCCACGAAGAGACGGCTGGGTGCGAGGGCGGCGCCGATGGCCGAGACCTCGCGGGAATCGTCGACCACCCACAGCCGGTGCGTCTCCGGTCCCAGCTCGCCGTCACTGACCGCGGTGGCGTCGGGCGGCCGTGCCGTGACCGCGTCGAGCAGTGGGACCAGGCCCTCAGCGCCCTGCCACAGCGCGAACACCGGGCTGGTCTGGGTGTTGGTCGCCCGCATCAGGGCCAGGCGGTCCTCCTTGGGGCCGCGCAGGGTGCGCTCGTGAGGCAGGAGGTCGCTGGCCGCCCACGGCGCCGCACGGACGCGGGCGAGGAGACCGCGGCGGATCTGCGGCGCACCATCCGGCATCAGGAACTCCTGGGTGGTCACGTAGTAGGCCGGCTGTCGCTCCCGCCGCAGGACGCCGACGCGCAGCCACGACCCGAGGTGCTCGGCCGCTCGCGTGTAGCGATCACTGCTCCCCGCGACGTCGTCGTCGAGCACGCGCCCGTAGTCGATGCGCACGATGTTGCGCAGGTCGCGAGCGTAGAGAACATCCTGCTGGGGCGAGCTGATGACGTCGTACGGCGGCGCCAGGACAACGCCCATGTCGACGACGGCGGGGTCGAAACGAATGCCGCGGAGCGGGCTGACGTCTGCCATCCCGAGAGTCTGCGGGAAGCGGCGTCGGGCACGGCGCATTGCCGCGGGCGACGCGCGTGGGCGTGGTCACGTCCCCGCGCTACTTTGCGGCCGGCGCGGGAATCTGTTGCTAGAGACGCACCTGACGGAGCCGTTCGAGCTTGGCAACAGTACTCAGCTCGGCCAGGAGGGGATCGCCGATGGGGTCGTCGATCTCCATCAGCATCACCGCCTGTCCACGCGGGCGGTCGCGACCCAGCTCGATGCGAGCGATGTTGATGTCGTGGTTGGCCAGCAGCGTGGAGATGGCGGAGATCACTCCGGGGCGGTCTTCGTGCTGCACCACCAGGAAGGTCCCGGCCGGCTGCATGTCGACGCGGAAGTCGTCGATCCGGGTGATCCGGGCGGCGCCGTCGAACTGCGTTCCCGACAGCAGCAGGCGGCGCTCGCCCACGACCTCGACAGACATCGAGTTGGCGTGGTCGACGCTGCGGGTGGTGGTGCGCTCATCGACGTCGATGCCCATCGACCGCGCCACCGTCTTGGCGTTGATGGCGTTGACCCGTGCGTCGGAGAAGTGGGCAAGCAGTCCGCGCAACACTTCGGCGGTGACCATCGTGGTGTCGATGTCGGTGAGCTCGCCGGCGTAGCTGCAGATCACGCGCTGGATTCCCCCGCTGCTCAGCTGGGCGGCAAGGGAGCCGAGCTTGCGAGCCAGCTCCAGGTAGGGACGCAGCCGGGCCATCTCCTCGGGGTTGACGGACGGCGCGTTGACGGAGTAGCGGGGTGTGCCGCCGTGGAGGTACTCGACGATCTGGTCGGCGACATCGGCGGCGACGTTGACCTGCGCCTCGGTGGTGCTGGCGCCGAGGTGGGGCGTGACCACGATGCCGTCGACCCCGATCAGCGGGTTGTCGGCGGTGACCGGCTCGGACGTGAACACGTCGACGGCCGCGCCGGCGATGACCCCGTCGCGCACCGCCTGGGCGAGCGCGGACTCGTCGATGATGCCGCCCCGGGCGACGTTAACCACCCTCGCGCCGCGGCGCATGCGGGCCAGCTCGCCGGCGCCGATCATGCCGCGCGTGTGCTCGGTGATGGGAACGTGCACGCTGATCACATCGCTCTCGCGCAGCACCGTTTCGAAGTCGACGAGCTCGGCGCCGGCCTGCTCGGCTCGTTCCGCGCTGGCCAGGGGATCGTGCGCCAGCACTCTCATCCGCAGGCCTTCGCCGGCGATGCGCGCCACCTCGAACCCGATCTTGCCGAGGCCGACGATACCCAGCGTCTTGTCGCGGAGCTCGACGCCGATCAGCTTCGAGCGCTCCCACCGACCGGCGCGCAGCGACGCGTCGGCGGCGGGAATGTTGCGCGCCATCGCCAGGATCATGGCCACCGCGTGTTCGGCGGCGGCGATGGTGTTCCCGGTCGGCGCGTTGAGCACCAGCACGCCGTGACGAGTGGCCGCGTCGATGTCGATGTTGTCGACGCCGACGCCCGCTCTGCCCACCACGCGCAGGCGGGTCGCGGCGGCGAACACCTCAGCGGTGACCTTGGTCTCGCTGCGCACCACCAGCGCGTCGTACCGGCCGATGCACTCGAGGAGCTGCGCGGGCGTCAGTCCCGTTTTCACCTCGACGTCTGCCGCCACGCGCAGGCGCTCAACGCCGTCGGCCGCGATCGGGTCGGCGACGAGAACGCGCGGGCGTTCGGTGAAAAGATCCCCCACCGCCGGCTGGACGGTGGAGGATCGCGGTGCCGCGATGATCAGCTCACCCCGGCCGGCTGACCGCTGACCTGGAGGCTGTGCACCACCGACTGTGCCGCAGGCACGGCCATCCCGATACGGCTGCGCATGCCGGCTTCCTGCAGCCCCTGCTCGAGCGTTGCCAGGATGCTGTAGACGTCGGAGTCGTCGATCATGCCGAGGTGGCCGATGCGGAAGATGCGGCCCGCCAGGTCGCCCTGGCCGCCGGCGAGCACCAGTCCGTGGCGGGTGCGCAGCGAGGTGAGCAGGTCCTTGAGCGCATCGGCACCGTCGAACGGGCTGTGTACGGCGGTGACACTGTTGCTGCGGTGTCCCTCGGCGGCGAGGAACTTCAGGCCCAGGGCGTCGACCCCCGCGCGGATCATCTCGCCGACGCGCGCGTGCCGCGCCCAGACCTCCTCGAGTCCCTCCTCGCGCATCATCGCGAGGCCCTCCTGGAGCGCATAGAGCACACTGATCGCCGGGGTCGTATACGTCTGCGAGCGCTGCTGGTACTTGCGCTCACGGGCGAAGTCGAAGTACCAGCGCGGCGTGGTGGTGGCGTCCGCCCGAGCCAGCGCGGCCTGGCTCACCGCCACCATGGCGACTCCGGGAGGCGCCATCCAGCCCTTCTGCGACCCGGTGACCACGACGTCGAGCTGCAGCTGGTCGGTTTCCAGGGGCATACACCCGACACCGCTCACGGAGTCCACCGCCAGCAGCTTGCCGTGGCCCTTCACCACCGCCGCGATTGCGGGGATGTCGTTGACCACTCCGGTGCTGGTCTCGTTGTGGGTCACGAACACGGTGGTGACGTCGGGGTGCTCGGCGAGGATCCGCTCGACGTCCTCGGGGTCGACCGGCTCGCCGCTGGGCACCTTGAGGCGGAGCACCTCGGCACCGTACGCCGCGCCGATGTCGGCCCAGCGATCACCGAAGGAGCCCATGGTGCAGAACAACGCCTTCTCGCCGGGGCTCAGCAGGTTGACCACCGCCGCCTCGAGACCACCGGTGCCGCTGCACGGGTAGATCAGCAGGTCGTTGTCGGTGCGCAGTGCCCAGCGCAGTCCTTCCTCGACGTCGCGAAGCAGGGCAGCGAACTCGGGACCGCGGTGGTTGATCATCGGCCGGCTTGCCGACCTGACGACACGTTCAGGGAGGGGAGTTGGTCCGGGGACTCGGAGCTGCTGTGCGAAGGACATGTGTGCTCCAGCGTGACGTTGGCGCTTCGGCCAAGTCTACCAAGCACCGGCTTCGGACCCTTCCGGCGGCGCCCGCGGTCAGAACAGCTCGTCGTAGATGTGGTGCGGCCGCGCGAACCGCTCCGCGCGCATTGCATACGCGCGCCTCTGCACCGCGCGCCGCCGCCGGCGGATGGCTGCGCGTCGCACCAGCATGCGCTGACCGCCGAACGCGACCACACCGGAGACCAGGCGAACGAGTCGCCACGATGCCCGCGGCCAGATACCCACCGCGGAGAGCATCACCACCAAGGCCACGTCGCGGACCAGCCAGCCCACGCCGGTCGCCGGCGCCGCCGCGACCGGGACGGCGGCGCGCTTCGCGGTCGGATGCGGCGTCACCGTCTGGGCGGGGTGGGCGGCGTTCCACGCGACGATCTCGGCCTTGCGCTGCAACACCTGGGGGTCGTACGACTCGATCCCGGCGCGGAGCGACTGCGCGAGCAGGAGTTGGAACGACGGTGAGGCGACCAGCGCCGCCTCGCGCGGGTTGCTGACGTACGCCGGTTCCACGGTGACCGTGGGCATGGTGGTGCGGATCCACCAGTTGTCGCGCAGCACCACGCCGTCGTCGGCGACATTCACGCTGCTCAAGCCGCCCGCCATCGCGTTGCTGACCGCCTGCGCGAACGCCAGGTCGGTGTCGCGTGGGTACAGCACCAGCGCGCCGTTCGCGACGGCGTCCGTGAAGGAGTTGAAATGGACGCTCATGAACAGCGCGGCGTGGTTGCTGTTGGCCACGTCCTCGCGCTGCTGCACCGTCATTCCGGTGTCGTCGGTGCGCGTCAGGACCGCGTTGACGTCGTCCTGCACCAGCAGCGACTGGAGCAGCTTGGACACCGCCAGCGTCGCGTCCTTCTCCATCAGCCCGTTGCTGGCCGCGATGGCGCCGGGGTCGAACGGCATGTCGGGGGCGGCGGGGTTGGGGATGCCACCATGCCCGGGGTCGATGACAATCACCAACGGCGCCGGGGCGTCCACCCGCGCGGTGTGGGGGTCCGTGGAGGCGTGCGCGACCGGCGAGGCGGCGATCGCCGCGGCGGCGAGGACCGGGACGCTGAGCAGGACGTGGAGAAGACGGGTCACCGGGTGGCGCATGGCCTCGCTCGAGTATAGGTGCGGATTGGGGCCGGTGAATCCTCGTACCGACTACCCGGAAGCCGGTGCGGGAGGCACGCCGCACTCTGGTCGCTGTCCTCGCGGGCGCTGCGGAGCCAGCTGCGCTGTCTCCTTGCTGCTGCGGAGGCTCCCGACGGACGGGTGCCCTCCCGTACCTTTCGGTGGGGTACTTGGCTGGCATGCCGTGCGGAGGGCGGTTTGGGGCGCGGTCAGTGTTGTGGGGTCCTACGCGGCCGCCGGGCGTCTGCGGCGGTCGGCGGCGGAGAGTGCGGCTCGGAGGGTGGACAGCACGGCGAGGGCTGCGGTGACCACGGCGGCGTACAGGAAGGGTTCGTCGGGGATCCGGTACCAGCCGATCCAGTACATCCAGACGCCGCTGCCGAGCGAGACCACCAGGGTGGCGTAGACGAGCGCGGCCAGTGCAACCGGGCGCCACTCGCGGCGGAGCAGGGCCAGGGCGGCGAGCACCAGCCAGCCGAGGTACCAGACGGGGTCGACCAGGGGGACGAGAATGCCGAGGCCGGCTGTGGTCGACGTGAAGTAGCCGCGCACCGCGCCCCAGAACGGGCCCCGTCTGGTGCCCAGCGCCATCACGGTTGCCTCGAACTGGTGCCAGTCGATGGCGTACGCGTAGAGGAGGTAGATCGCGACGCCGGCGGCGAGGCCCGCCAGTGGAACCCAGGCCAGGCGGCGGCGCGGTGAGAGCAGGAGGACGGCGGCGGACGCGAGCCCGACCGCGGCTCCCACCTCCTTGGTGAGCAGGGAGGCGGCACAGACCGCAGCCAGCGCGATGACCCATCGCCGCCCCGCGCCGGCGCCGATTCGCAGGCTGAGCAGCACCGCGGCGAGGAGCAGCGGCGTCAGCAACGCCTCACTCTCGACCAGGCGCGAGGTGAGAACGATCGGCGGCGAGACCGCGAGCGCGGCGGCCGCCACCAGCGCCACGCCGCGGCCGCTCAAGCGCACCACCAGCGCGTAGGTGAGCAGGATGGTGACCAGGCTCAACGCTATCGGCACCAGGCGGATCACCGAGTCGCTGATGTCGGCAGGGGTTCTCTCCCCGGCGAGCACAGCCGCACCGCCCACCATCAGCGCGAACAGCGGTGGATGGTCGAAGTAGGGCGACACCACCGGCAGCGTGATCGGCGGCTTGTGGACGTAGGCGGTGGGGTGGTAGCTGGGCAGCCACGACCACGCTTGCGGGACGTGCGTGAGGATCAGCGACTGGCCCTGCCACGCCCAGCCCAGCCCGTCGTAGTTGTCGCCGGGAGCCGGCGACTGGGTGTAGCCGTGCAGGCGCAGCACCAGGCCGACGGTGACGATGGCGGCGAGGGTCAGCGCGAGCGCCCATCCCTTCTTCACCCCGCAAGGGATAACAGGTCGAGGCCCGTGGATGCCCTGGTCAGCCGCCGGTGATGCCGCTGGTGCGGACCACCTCGATGCCCTGCTCCTCGAGCCCGCGAATGACCGCGTTGATGCCGATGCTGTCGGTGGTCATGTGTCCGGTGACCACCAGCGAGTGGTCGGGTGCAGCCACGGCGCGCAGGTGTTGCAGCTGGTCCTCCGCGATGTGCATGGCGAGGATGGTGTCGACGCCGGCGCGGAAGTACTCGGAGAACACGGGGAATCCCCCGTTGGTGCCCCCCGCCATGGCCACCGTCCAACGGCCGAGGCGGTTGGCCGAGGAACCGACCCACGCCTCCGGCACGGCGTGGCCCGTGCCGTACTCCGGGAACTCGTCGACCAGCCAGGCGATCGCGTCGGCGACGGTCGACTGGTCGGTGGCGCGCCGCCGCAGCACGTCGATGATGGCGTTGCGGCTGATGATGTCGCAGGCCAGGTGCACGTTGCAGACCGGCATGCCGATGAGCCGGGCGCTGTCGACGAACGCGTTGATGTTGGCCATGTGGGTGGCGCGGTGCATCGCCTCGAGACGTGTCGCGATGGCGCGCTCCGCCGCCTCGGTGGGCACGCCCTCCGCCGTCATCTGTGCAACTTGCCGCTGCACCACCTCCGCGAAGCGGGTGCGGGTTGCGTCGCCGAGGGGGTGATGGGCGATCACCGCGTCGAACCCCGCCTGCTGCGCCCAGGTGACCTCGGCCAGCTCGATGTCGATCCCGAACAGAACCCGGCGCACGTCGGCGCCGGCCTCGACGTACACCTGCGAGTCCGCCGGCACCGAGTCGCACCCGGCCAGCCGCGCGCTCCAGTCGAGGATGTCCTGAAGCAGCATCGACCGCCTACACCCCGTTCGCCGCCGCGGCGGAGGTGCAGCGGAACGGGTCGGGGGTGGCCAGCGGGCGGTGGAAGCTGACGTGGACACCGTCCGGCATGATCGCCACGCACTCAATGGTCTGGGCCAGGGCCTCGAGCGGGGGATTGCCGGTGAAGAGGTGGGTGAGGTTCAGGGTCTTGCCGCCGCTCGGCGCCAGCTGCGTGGCGAGCCAGTCGGGCACAGGCAGCGTGCCGACGTCGTACGAGACCGGCTGCGCGGTCACCTGGACCTGGCCGTTGCTGTTGCTGAACAGCAGCTGCAGGTTGACCACCGCGGTGGTCCCGAACGGCCCCACGCTGGTGTTGGCGGACACCACCACCTGGCCGTTGCGGATCCGCGCCTGCGGGTTGCGAAACCGGTCCGGCGACGGATTGTTGGCCTGCGCCAGGACGGTGAGGTCGCGCTCACTGAGGACCAGCACGGCGTGCTCGCCCGCGATCAGCTGGGTGCCCGCGCTCCCGGCCAGCTCGGCGGCGATCAGCACCTCGCTGCTTCCGTGCGAGGGTCCCCCCGGCGCCGACCCGAGGTCCGGCGCAGCCAGCGCTCGAACCCCGACGAACAGCGAGAACGCCAGCAGAATGCCGAGCACAACCAAGCCGAAGCAGCAGCCGCGGAGCAGGCCGGCCTCGCTCGCCCGGGACGACCGTCGGCGACTCATCGCGGCGATCATAGGGGCGGTTCGGCGGCGATGAGACCTCGTTCACGGGGTTGCAGCCGCAGCACCCGGCGCCCCGAGAAGGCAGCGTCACCCCAGCCCAGGCGGAGCATGCGGTTGTCCCGCCAGCGCCGCGAGAGGTCGTGGTGGTGGCGCGACGCACGGTGACCCGACTGCCCCGGGTAGTGGATGCCAAAGCAGCCCTCATTCCAGTTGCCGACGTCCATGACCTGCCGCCAGGACGGGGCCATCACCCGCGTCGAGAAGTCCGGACCGGGCAGGGCGCCGGTGGCCATCACCGTGTCGGTGTCGCCCCCGACAGTGATCGCGCGGGCGTTCAGCAGCGGACGCAGCACCCGGCGGACCGCGAGCGGGTGCTCGAGCCGCAACCGGTGCACCCGGCCCCAGCGCCAGCGTCGCCGACCCCCGTGCGACACGTGGAGGTCGCGGACGGCGTCCTCAAGCGCCCGCGCCGCGATCTCCGGCCACGAGCCCTGACCGTCGAGGATGCCGTCATCGCCGGCCGCCCACCGCTCCAGCAGGGCGGGGGTGACCCGGCCGATGAGGTTTCCCGGGTACCCGAAGAGCGGGTGCCGCAGGTCGAAGCCCGCGGCCAGCCCCCAGGCGTCGCCACAGAGCGGGCGAAGCGCGTGCTCGGCCAGCCGCCTCATGAACGCCTGGTACACGGTGGGCTCGCGCCGGGCGGCGTCCATGTTGCCGTCCCAGGAGACCAGCTGCCGCCGCATCGTCTCGGCCTCGGGCGAGGAGCACGAGACGTCAC
>JALYTM010000025.1 GCA_030854305.1 Candidatus Dormiibacterota bacterium | reverse complement strand
GGCGGGGGACGCCCTCAGAGCCGACCTCCGCCGGCAGCGGCTCGCCGTCGGTCCCCACCCGTGGTTGCGCGGGCGATCCGGTCCGGGTGCGGCGCTGCGGCTTGCCCGGGCTGACCAGGTCCATGGCGCTCAGCCAACCACCGGTCGAACGCGCTGCCTCGACCAGCTCGCCATACATCGACTCCTCGCCGGCGCGGAGGGTGGCGCTGTCGCCGATGCACGCGACCAGGTGCTTGGAGCGGGAGATGGCAACGTTGAGGCGGTTGGGGACGCGCAGGAAGCCGATGCGCCCACGCTCGTTGGACCGCACCAGCGAGATCACCACCATGTCCTCTTCGCGGCCCTCGAAGGAGTCGACAGTGTCGATCTTGACCGGCCGCTTGAAGCGGCGCCGGCCCAGCGCCTGGCGGAGTCGCTCGACCTGCTCGGCATACATGGCGATGACGGCCATCGACATGTCGCGGGGGGCTCGCTCGTCGAGCAGGCGCACCACCTGCGCCGCAACGCGGACCTCGGCTTCGTTGCGCAACGCTCCACCGGGGCCGCGACGTTCGCGGCCGCCGCGCATGCCCTCGGTGTCGACGAAGTGCAGTGCCACCGGGAACGGGGCGCGCGTGATGTACTCGTACGCCTCCACCTCGGGCGCGTCGACCAGCTGACCCTCGTAGCTCGCCTCCGACACGTAGCGCGCGATGTCGGGGTGCATCCGGTGCTGGATGGTCAGAAGGCACCGCGCCGACTCGGTCAGGCCACCTTCCCAGGCCTGCTCGAACAGGCTCCGGTTGACCAGCGTCTCCAGCGCTTCGTCGCTCTCGACGATGCCGTAGAGCGCGTCATCCTCCACGGGTGGCAGCTGCTTGTGGTCGCCGACCAGCGCCAGGGCGGACCCGAGGCGGAGAGCCGGCAGCGCCTCGTCGACGCGAGCCTTGTTGCCCTCGTCGAGGATGACGATGTCGAAGTTCATGTCGGTGATTGCCGACGTGGCCGCGGTGGCACAGGTGGCGAAGTAGCAGTTGGCCTCGAGCAGCCGGGGATCGTCCTCGTCGTCGCAGCGGAACCGCTCCACGGTGGGGTGAACGCGCTCCGCACGGGCCACGCGCACCGCTCGCATGCCGGGGGTGCCGGCGAGCCGCTCGAGCGCGTTGTCGACGGCGAGGTTGCTGTGTGACGTGACCAGGATTCGCTCGTCCGGGTTGGCGTCAAGGCGCCGCTTGATGGCCTCGACGATGACGGTGGTCTTGCCGGTGCCGGGCGGCCCCTGGATGAACACAGCCTGGCCGGCCTGCAGGTTGCTGAGCAGCGACACCGCCCGGTCCTGCGGGGGGTTGGCCGTCATCCCGTCGGTCAGCCACTCCTGGGGTGCGCGCTCGACGTAGACCGGGGCGCTCACCAACTCGGGGGTCACCATCAGCTGCGCCAGCAGCCCGACGCCGAAGTCGCGGGTGGCGATGGCGGCGAGAACGCTGCGCTTGGCCTGGTATAGCGCCTTGTTGAACGACGGTGTGATCGTCCCCTCGCTGCCGGCGTGCTCGAATGTGCGGCAGGTGACTTCGACGGTGTGCCGGTGGTGATCGATGCGCGAGACGCGGCCGACGAAGTTGGGCTCGTCTTCGGGTTCGATGAGCACCGCCGCGTCCGCGGTGAGGTGGATCTGCTCCGCTTCCGGAACGGTGAACTCCACCTTGCCCACCTCGGGCTGGCGGCGGTCGGCTTCGGTGAACTCGTGGCCGCAGGACGGGCAGCGCTCGTGGTCGTCCGGCCGCCACAGCGCACGGCATCGCTTGCAGCGCCAGTACTCGCGAGCCGCGACGAAACGGGTGCGCTGGGTCGCGGCGCGCTGCCTCTCCGCCTTCTCCAGGCTGTCCACGAGCTTGAGGGCGGCGTACAGCGCCGGCGACTTGGCAGCCACCGCGGTGGCCACGCGCCAGTCGAGGAGACGGTGGGTGTCGCTGGCCACCCCGTTGCCGGCAGTGACGATCGGCTCCCGGGCGGTGACCGTCAGCACCTTGCTGTTCTCGGGGTGGTCGGTGGCCGGGCGCACCGACTCGACCCGGAGAGCGAGGTGGTCGCGTGCCTTGTCCGGCGACTCCTGCGGAACGCACTGCAGGGACAGGTCGGGGAGCGACAGCAGCAGGTGAGGCGGTTCCTCGTCACCGAACGAGGCCGTGAGGTATCCCACCTCGCTGATCCTCTGCGCGAACAGGTCACGCGGATCGGCAAGGCCGGCGTCTCCGTGGGCCAGCGTGGAAAGGACCACCATGGCGTCGCTGCCGTCGGGCACGATGAGATGGAGACGGTCGAGGGCGAGGTCCGGGGCTATGAGGCGGACGGGGAAACCTCGAACGCCGAAGGGTGCAATCCCTCGGCGCCAAACATCCGGCTCGGGATGGATTCGGGCATCAGCGTGCAGCGATCACCGCTCTGACGTCGTGGCGGCCGAAGTGGCCGCGCAGCGGATCCCGAAGGCTCCCGCGTTCCCCGACTATAGCGCAGTGCGCGGCGGTTGCAACATCGATGGCTACGCTGGCGGGACCGCGCCCATGGGGCGACGCGCGCCGGCCGCCAGCCCCGGAGCGCCGGGGAGCCTGTCGTACCAGCGGGCCAGGGTGGCGAAATGGTCGCGCAGCAGCAGCTGGTGAGCGCCCGCGATCTGGAGCACCTGGGCACGTGGCAACAAAGTGCGCCAGCGCGCGAGACTGTCGGGTGCGATGGTGGTGTCCTCGTCGGAATAGAGGAGGAGCGCGGGGTCGATCGCACCGAGCCCACTGGCCCGCAGCTCGTCCGCGACGCCCGGATCCCAGATCAGCGCATTCGACGTCTGCTGATAGCTGTCGACCGTGTGTCGCAGGTAGTCGGCGACAACCACGCGGGGAAAGGTGCTGGAGTGCACCAGCGGGGACAGCAGGGGAAGCAGGCGCTGCATCGCACGGTACGCGCCGAGGCGTACCGATCCGTGGGGAATGCCGAACGGCCGCATCTGACGGCGGGGAAACGGCGAGGCAACCAGTGCCAGCGACTCGATGCGCCCCGGCCGCCGAGCCGCGAACAGGGCGGCGAGGATGCCTCCCATCGAGTGACCCGCGACAGCCACGTCGCCGCGGATGCCCAACTCCTCCAGCAGGCGGTCAAGGGCGGCGAGGTGGAACTCTCGGGTGTACTGCACGCGCGGTTTGTCGGAGCGGCCGAAGCCGGCGAGGTCGGGCGCGATCAACATTCGATGATCGGCGAGCAGCGGGGCCAAGCCGGCCCAGTAGCGGCCGCTCCCGCCCAGTCCGTGGAGCAGCAGCAACGGTGGACCCTCGCCCGCGACATGTGCCGTCAGCTGCCCCCAGGGCAGGCGGATGCGGCGGCGCTCCCAGTCGGTCGGCATAGCACGATCCTTGCACAGCGCGCGGATGCGACCACCGCCTCGCAGCACACCGAACCTGCCGCGAGCCAGAATGATCCGCATCAGTCTCTGCGGTGTATCTGATGTCATGAAGGTTGCGATCGTGGGGGCGGGCGTTTCCGGACTGGTGGCCGCCTACATGCTTCACCGCGAGCACGACATCACCGTGTTCGAGGCCGGCGACTACGCGGGCGGGCACGTCAACACCATCCCGGTCGAGGTCGAGAGCGGCACCTACCAGGTGGATACCGGCTTCATCGTTTTCAACGAACACACCTACCCCAACTTCCGACGGCTGCTGAAACGGCTGGGGGTCGGCGAGCAGCCGTCCGACATGAGCTTCAGCGTCAGCTCTCGCCAGGACGACTTCGAGTACGCCAGCCAGAGCGCCAACGCGGTGTTCGCCAAGCGCTCGCACCTGTTCCAGCCCACCTTCTACCGGATGCTCTACGACAAGGTGCGCTTCCATCGCGAGGCGCGTCACCTCCTGGAGATGCTCGGGGACGGCCCGACCCTCGGTGAGTTCCTCGACGCGCGGCGTTACTCGCGGACCTTCATCGACCGCCTGATCGTTCCGCAGGTGGCCGCCGTCTGGTCGGCTCCGGAGCTGGCCGCCAGGGCGTTCCCCGCCAAGTACCTGGCCAGGTTCCTCGACAACCACGGGCTGCTCCAGGTGGGCAACCACCACCGCTGGTCGACCGTCCCGGGCGGTTCGGCTCGCTACGTCGAGGCGATGACCCGCCCGTTCCGGCGGCGCATTCGGCTCGGATCACCCATCCAGTCGATCGCACGCAGCGAGGACTGGGTCGACATTCGGCCGCGCAACGGCGAGCCCGAGCGGTTCGACCGGGTGATCATCGCCACCCACTCCGACCAGGCCCTGCGCATGCTCAGCGATCCCACCCCGCGAGAACGGGAGCTGCTGACGGCGTTCGAGTACCAGACCAACGAAGTGGCGCTGCACACCGACGAGCGCCTGCTGCCCAAGCGCCATCGTGCCTGGGCCAGTTGGAACTACCACGTGGTCGACCGCGACAGCGGCGCCAGTGCGGTGACGTACCACATGAACCGCCTGCAGTCCATCGACGCGCCCGAGCAGTTCTGCGTGACCCTCAACAACCTGGAGACCATCGACGAGGGCAGGATCGTCAAGAGGATCCGCTACCACCATCCCGTGTTCACCCACCGTAGCGTCTACGCGCAGGACAACCACCAGGCTGTGCTCGGCGCCAACCGCACGTACTTCTGCGGGGCCTACTGGGGCTACGGGTTCCACGAGGACGGCGTCGACTCGGCGCTGCGCGTCGCCGCGTATTTCGGTGCGGCGCTGTCGTGACCGTTGCCACGCGACGGCCGCCCGGCGCGCCCGCCCCCACCACCGCGACAGCCGGCCCGGATGCCATCGCCTCGGCGACCCACACCTGTGCGTACGAAGGGGTGGTGGTGCACCGGCGGCGATTCCCCTCGCAGCACTCCTTTCGCTACCGCGTGTTCATGATGTACCTCGACCTCGAGTACGTCGACCGCGCACTGTCGCACCGCCTCCTGTGGTCGACCCGCCGGCCGGCGCCGGCGCGGTGGCGCCGCCGGGACTACCCCGGCGATCCCACCCAGCCGCTGCAGGACTGGGTCCGCGACCTCGTGCAGACGCGCACCGGCGTGCGCTTCGGCGGACCGGTGCGACTGCTGACCCACCTGCGCTATGCCGGTCGGTGGTTCAACCCGATCAGCCTGTACTACTGCTTCGCCGCCGACGGCGAGACACTGGACTGGGTGGTGGCCGAGGTGACCAGCACTCCGTGGCGTGAGAGCTCGCACCACGTGCTCGATGTCCGAGGCAACGCGCCGGTGGTGACCGGGACGATGGCGAAGGACCTGCACGTGTCGCCGTTCCTGCCCATGGCGCTGGACTACCGATGGCGGCTGACCCGGCCGGGCCGATCCCTGGCTTTCAGCCTCGACGTGGTCGAGCAGTCCGAGGTGGTCCTGGAGACCGGGATCGCACTGCGCCGCACCGCGCTGACGCGCCGCTCGATGGCCCGCCTCCTGGTGACCTACCCGCCCATGTCGCTGCGCGTGTTCGGCGGTATCTACTGGCAGGCGTTCCAGCTCTGGCGCAAAGGGACTCCGTACCATCCCCACCCGCGCAACGCCGCATGACCGACGCCACGCGCGCCGGGGTTCGCGACCTCGTGGGCGTCGACACCGCGGTGCGCGCGGTCGCGCTGCGGCTGTTCTCGCACATCCACGACGGTCAGCTGGTGATCAACGAGGACGGAGGGGGCAGGCACGTGTTCGGCTCGACAGCCGACTACCCGGTGCGGGCGGCGATCACTGTGCACCACCGCAGCTTCTACCGCTCACTGTTGCGGGGCAGCCTCGGCGGCGCCATGAGCTACGTGGAGGGCGCGTGGGACTGCGATGACCTGGTCTCGCTGCTGCGCCTGGCCATCCACAACCTCGACACGCTCGATCGCCTGCAGGCGGCCGTCGCACCGCTGCTGCGGCCCTTCCGCGGCGCCGGCGAACGGCTGCGACGCAACGACCGTGGGCGCAGCCGGGAGAACATCGCGCGCCACTACGACATCGGCAACGACCTCTTCTCGCTGATGCTCGATGACACCATGTCCTACTCGGCGGGCATCTTCGAAACCGCCGAGTCGACGCTGCAGGAGGCGTCGATCGCGAAGATCGACAGGCTCTGCACCAAGCTCGACCTCCGACCCTCCGACCACCTCGTGGAGATCGGCAGCGGCTGGGGCGGGTTCGCCGTCCACGCAGCGCAGACATACGGCTGCCGGGTGACCACCACCACCATCAGCGAGGAGCAGCACGACCTCGCCGTCGAGCGCGCAGCGCGCCACGGCGTCGCCGACCGGGTCACCGTCCTGCTGGAGGACTACCGCGACCTGCGCGGTCGCTACACCAAGCTGGTATCGGTCGAGATGATCGAGGCGATCGGGTGGCGCTACTACGACACCTTCTTCCGGCAGTGCAGCCGGCTGCTCGTCGACGATGGAATCGCAGCCATCCAGGCCATCTGTCAGCCTCACAGGATGTTCGAGGCCACCCGGGGAGCCTCGACTTTCATCAACACGCAGATCTTTCCCGGCGGCATCTGTCCCTCGGTGACGGCGATGGTGTCGGCGTCGGAGCGCACCGGCGACCTGCGGGTGCTCAACGTCGAGGACATCACCGCCGGCTACCCCCGAACGCTGGCAGCGTGGCGCGAGAACTTCCTCGGCAACCTCGGCCGGCTGCACCCGCGGTTCGACCAGCGGTTCCGCCGCTCATGGCTCCTGTACCTCTCTCTGTGCGAGGCGGGGTTCACCGAGCGCCGCATCACCGACGTCCAGCTGCTGCTGGCCAAGCCGGGCGTGCGCGGCGAGCGACTCCCCGCGTGGCCGTCCCCGGCGACGACGGCAGCGGTGACCACGTGGCCCACCGCAGAACCTGTGACGGTGGCAGTCGCCGTCGGCTGAGAGGCGCGAGCCGGCCGCCGGCACCGCCACGGCGTCCAGCGCTGCCGAACCGCTCCCGCGCGTAGGATCAACACATGGCCGAAGAACAACAAGGCGTCGACCTCAGTGGCTTGCACCGCGAGATCGACCGCCTCAAGAAGCAGCTGTGCCGGTGCCAGTACCAGGGAACCTGCCTGGCTTGTCGCGGCCTCGAGGTGCTCCGCGAGCAGTCGCAGATGGTGGTCGCCGCGGCCAGCCAGCCGGTGCTGATGCAGGTGGCACAGGAAGCGGCGGTCAAGGACCTGATGGGCCAGCTCGGCGGGGTCCAGGAGAAGCTCGCCGACGACCCCCAGCTGCAGGAGCTGGTGATGCGGATGATGGACCGGGTGTCCGAGGACCTCGGTGGCCCGGAGGAGCTGGCCAAGCTGTTCGGTGGCCTCGGGTTCCCGATCAGCCCGGACGGCCAGGGTCCCGGCAGCCCCTTCGGGGGAGGCTCGGCTCCACCGCAGTCCTCCAACGAGTCCTACGACGACCGGCCCCATACCGGGGGTGACGGCCCGACTGAACCGCCCGCGCCCGGCGGTGAGGGAACCCCGCCCAGCGCCGCCTGACCCATCTGGAGGGAGGAGACCATGGCCACCCGCCTGCGCCGTTCAGTTCTTGCCTGCCCCGGCAGCAACCCGCGGATGATGGAGAAGGCCGCGGCGAGTGCCGCTGACGAGGTGTTCCTCGACCTCGAGGACGCCTGTGCGCCGCTGGAGAAGCCGGCCGCGCGGGGCAAGATCGTCGAAGCCCTGCGCACCCACGACTGGCAGGGAAAGGTGCGCGTCGTGCGCATCAACCAGGTGTCCAGCCAGTTCTCGCTCGACGACATCCGCGAGGTGGTGACCGGGGCCGGGGACGTTCTCGACTGCCTGATGGTGCCCAAGGTCCAGAACGCGGGCGACATCGCCTACGTCGACCGCGCGCTGGGCAGCCTCGAACAGTCGCTGGGGCTGCCGGTCGGGGGGATCGGCATCGAGGCGCAGGTGGAGGACGCACTCGGCCTCATGAACGCCGAGCAGATCGCGTTCGCCAGCCCGCGCCTCGAGACCATCACGTACGGTCCCGCCGACTTCTCCGCGGGGATGCAGTTCCCCAACCTCACCGTCGCCAACACGTTCAACTACCCGGGCGACATCTTCCATTACGTGCTCTTCAAGCTCGCAGTGGCGGCCCGCGCCGCCGGCATCCAGGTGATCGACGGCCCCTACCTTCTGATCCGCGACATCGACGGTTTCCGTGCCGCGGCGGGACGTGCGGCGGCGCTGGGGTACGACGGCAAGTGGGTGCTCCACCCCGGCCAGATCGAGCCGTGCAACGACGTGTTCACGCCGTCCCAGCAGGACTTCGACAAAGCGGTGCAGATCCTCGACGCCTACCGCCATGCCACCGAGGTGGACCGTCGCGGCGCCGTGATGCTCGGGGACGAGATGATCGACGAGGCATCGCGGAAGATGGCGCAGCAGTTCGAGGTGCGCGGACGCGCCGCCGGCCTGACACCGTCGCCCAGCCGCGAGACCGTCGAGGCGGGCTCAGCCGGGTAGGACCGGGCCACCCCGTCGACCGGCACGTGGCGCGGTCGGCTGGTAGCGTTTGCCCGGTGAGCGTCTTTCCGCAACCCTCGTTACCGGACTGGCGTGTCGAGCACGCGGACTGCCTGCAGTTCCTGCGTTCGCTGCCAGCGGAGTCGGTCGACGTGGTGACCACCGACCCGGCGTACAGCGGCATGAACCAGCACATGTCATTCGGCCACGGGAGGATCGTCGGCCGCTACGCCGACGCCGCCAACCCGCGCTGGTTCACCGAGTTCCGCGACGACCCGGGCTCGTTCCTGGCGCTGCTCGCCGAGCTGCACCGGGTGATGCGCGACGGCGGCCACCTGTACGTGATGTTCGACAGCTTCTCCCTGCTCAGCCTGGGCCCGCTGGTGCGCGATCGCTTCGCGGTCAAGAACCTGATCATCTGGGACAAGGTGAACCTGGGCATGGGCCACTACTACCGGCGCCGGCACGAGACGGTTCTCTTCGCAACCAAGGGCCGGCGACGCCTCTCCCGGCGCGACCTGCCCGACGTGTGGGCTGTCAAGCGCATCCACCGCGCCGCCTACCCGACACAGAAGCCGGTGGCGCTGTTCACGCACATGCTGATGGGCAGTGCGGAGCCCGGGATGACCGTGTGCGACCCCTTCGTGGGTAGCGGTTCCTCGGCGGTGGCGGCGCTGCGCCACGGCTGCGACTTCGTCGGGGCGGACATCAGCACAGACGCGGTGCGGTTGAGCAGCCGGCGATGCGGCGCGCTGCTCGAGGTGGGAACCGACCCCCTGGAGCCCGGTTGGGAGCCCGCGGCATCCGCGATCGCCTGATCGAACCGGCGACTTAGACTGCGGGACCATGAGCACGGACCTCTCCACAGAACAGCGTGAGATCGTCGGGATGGTGCGCGACTTCGTGGAGCGCGAGATCATCCCCACCGCCCAGAAGCTGGAACACGACGACGAGTACCCGGAGGAGATCGTCCGGCACATGAAGGAGCTGGGCTTCTTCGGGTTCGCCATCCCCGAGGAGTACGGCGGGTCCGGGCTCAACTACGAGACCTATGCGATGTGCTGCGAGGAGATCGCGCGGGGCTGGATGTCGATCACCGGCATCATCAACACCCACTTCATCGTCAGCTTCCTGGTCGAGAAGTTCGGCACCGACGAGCAGAAGCAGCGCTTTCTCCCGGCGATGGCGACCGGCGAGATGCACGGCGCCTTCTCGATGAGCGAGCCCAACTGCGGCAGCGACGTGCAGGCGATCGAGACCCGGGCGGTGCTCGACGGCGACAGCTACGTCATCAACGGCACCAAGATGTGGGTGACCAACGGCGCCCGCTCCACGGTGGTTGCAACTCTCGTCAAGACCGACCCCGCCGCCAAGCCGCCGTGGAAGGGGATGTCGTGCATCCTCGCCGAGAAGCGGTACCCCGGCGTCAGCTCAGGCAAGCACATCGAGAAGCTGGGGTACAAGGGCGTGGAGACCACCGAGCTGGTCTTCGAGGACAACCGGCAGCCGGCCACCAACCTGCTCGGCGGCGTCGAGGGCCAAGGGTTCAAGCAGATGATGGCCGCGATCGAGGTGGGGCGGGTCAACGTGGCCGCGCGCGGCGTCGGCATCTCCCAGCGCGCGCTCGAGCTGTCGATCG
>JALYTM010000024.1 GCA_030854305.1 Candidatus Dormiibacterota bacterium | reverse complement strand
AGGATGTCCTTGTCGGTGAGCGCCGCTCCGTCGCCGAGCTGGGTGCAGAGGTCCCCGCAGAAGAGCGTGCCGGTCTCGCGCTCGAAGAGCACATGCGACTCCCAGTTGTGGGGTACGTGGGGAGTTGCCACCTCCAGCACGCGACGCTGCAACGCGGCTCCCCCGAGCTCGAGTACGTCGCCGTCAGCCAGCGGGCGCGGTGGACGGTCGCACATGTCGTTGACCGACACCATGCAGCCGAGGGCACCGTGGGCCACCTGCGCGTGCGGCGCCGCCGCCAGGAACTCGTTGACCGATCCGCACTCGTCGGCTTCCACGTGGGCAAACGCGATCCAGCGCAGCCTCTCAATCGGCATGACCCTCTCGACGGCAGCGCGGACCAGGGGGAACAGCTGCCGCATGCCCGTGTGGTACAGGAGTGGCTCCTCGGCGTCGACGAGGAACTGGTTGAAGGTGAAGCCTCCGGGTGCCGCGTCGGGGATGCACGTCGAGAGTCGGTAGATCCTGTCAGCTATTTGGTCGACTCGCGTTTCCATGGGTGGCCCTCCGTGTGGTGGTGGTGGGAGTTCGGGGACCGTAGTGGGTCAGCAACATGGTGACCATCTGCGGCAGCTGTGTTGTGAAGGCGCCCTGGTCGAACGACTCGTGGGGAGCATTGGCCAATTGCTGGGTGAGCACCCCGGTGATCACCATCGTCCAGGAGCGCAGCACTTCGTCCACGTCGGCGGAAGCACTGAACAGGCCGCGGTCGCGGACGTTCGCCAGCATCCGCCGGGCCTGCTCGAGCATGCGAACCGCGGGCACGTACGCCTCCGGCGACGGCTCGTAGTTGGGCACGGTTCGCCAGAAGAGCAACTGCGCGTACACCGGGTGCTCGATCGACCATCGGAGGAAGACCTCCGCGTGCTCGAGGGCGTAGGCGGCCAGGTCGGTGGAGGCTTCGAGTCGCGCGTGGAGCGGTCCCATGGTCGCGTTCAGCTCGCTGGCGCCACGAAAGAAGATCGCGTCGTACACCGCTTTCTTGGATGCGAAGTACACGTACAGGGAGGGTGGGCGGATTCCCATCCTCCGGGCGACCTCGCCGAGGGACAGACCCGCCACCCCCTGCTCACCCATGACCTCCACGGCCACGTCGAGCACCTCTTGGATGGTTTCGTGGTGTCGCCGGCGGCGGCGCTCGAGCGGGGTGACCGGGGTGGCGAGCATCCCGGAATGGTGAACCTAATGCCATTAGGAAGTCAACATGGCGTTAGGGCGGCGCCGAGTTCGGACGCTTCTCCAAGCGAACGACGGAGCGATGTCCCAGAGCCCGCGGTACGTCGAGATCTTCCAACCACTTGGGGTTCGACATGCAGAGTGGGATGATCGTCGGAGCCGAGGACTCGCGCGGTGGAACCATCTCACTCGAGGATGGGTGGCTCCCGGCGAGTTCATTCCCCTCGCTGAAGAGCTGAACATCGCCGATCGCATCGACGCGGTCGTTCTGCGCACCGCCTGCGTCCAGGGCCGTTCCTGGGTGGATGCCGGCTTTCCGCCGCTGCGCATGGCCGTCAACCTGTCGGGGAAAGACCTGGACCACCCGGGGCTCGTGGCGTCGGTCGCACGAACGCTGGAGGAGACGGGGTTCTCACCCGCGAACCTCGAGCTGGAGCTCACCGAGAGCGTGGTGATCGCCGAGTCCGAGACGGTCCTGACGACCCTCAAGGAGCTCAAGGCGCTCGGCTTGAACCTTTCGATCGACGATTTCGGCACCGGCTACTCGGCCCTGTCGAGGCTCAGAGCGCTCCCGTTCGACAACCTCAAGGTGGACAAGCTGTTCGTTGATGAGCTGGCTGCTGCCCCTCCAGGGACGACGCTGGCAGAGACTATCCTCGACATGGCGCGAGTGCTGGACCTCAAGGTGATCGCCGAGGGCGTCGAGTCCTCAGTCCAGGCCGAGTACCTCCGCATCCGCGGATGCGAGTTTGCCCAGGGCTACCTGTTCAGTCGGCCGATCCCTCCGGCCGAGTTCGAGAAGCTCCTTCGTGCCGGAGCCGCGCTGCGGGCTGCTGTGGCGTCGGTGGCGCAGCGCACCTCAGCGCTGGGCGTTATTCCCCGGGGACGTCCACTGGCCCCCCTCAACGGCGACCTTCATCGCGGACGCGGCCCGCAGAGGGACGTCGCTAGGAAGGCATCGGTGGCGGCACCGCCTGTGGAGGCAGAAGCGTGTTCTGCGGGGCGGATGGGGGTGCGATCGGGGGCGGCACCGCAGCCGGCCCGGCCTGCGGGTAGCGGGCCCAGATTGCGTTGAGGTGGCTCTGGTAATACAGGGAGTAGGAGCTGAACACAAAGGCCAGCAACAAGCCGATCACCGGCTCGACACGGCTCTGCACCCCAGCGGCCTCCTCCATCCTGGCGATGCGCGTGCCCAACCGATAGATGGCGATGAGTGGCGGGACGACGAGGATGGCTCCGGGGAAGAAGGCGAGAACGGACATCCCCGGGTTGATGCTGTCGTCTCGCAGGTAGCGGCGTGCCTCGTCGTTGACCTTGTAGATCCAGACGTAGCTGTAAATGCCCAGCGTGATGAGGGGCAACCCCAGCCACACCGCAAAGACGTTCCGCATCTTGAACGTGGTGCCGCCAATGATGAGCGTCTCGGCCACCGGGTTCACTCCTTCGCTGCCTGCCTCGTTGACCCCTCGCCGTCTGCGCAGTGTACCCCTGCCCGGGGGAGCGGGCAGGACGCCGCCCAGTGCAGTCAGGAAGGTGGTGGGTGTCCAGCGGCCCGATCCGATTCAGGGAGCGACGCCGCCTCAACTCTGTGCGTTTTCCGTCACGCGCCTCGGGGCCCTCAACCGGCTCAGCCAGACTGCTCGTCGTGACCATGAAGGACGGCTCCCACCCGCCCGTCGCGGTCCGCAGTTCAGCCGCGAGTGAGCGGGACCACGCGGCGAATCAGCGAGACGAAGCCGCCGACCAGCGGGATCGGAACGGAGAGGACCGCGACTCCGACGGAGAACGACGCGACGCCGCCGCCGAACAACGCGATGACGCGGCCGAAGAGCGGGACGTGGCGGCTGCACAGCGGGACGACGCCGCAGGCCTGCGCGACCAGGCCGCCGATCAGCGTGACCAGGACGCCGCCCAACGCGACGTCGATGCGCAAGCTCGCGACGACGCCTGTGCCCAACGAGATGCCGCAGCTGACGATCGCGACCAGAACGGCGAGCAGCGCGACCACGACGCCGAGATGCGTGACGAGGAAGCCCAGTTGAGGGATCTCGCAGCCGCCCAGCGGGACCGAGCACAGGGCTAACCGCTCAGCGGTGAAGGGCGGCAGGGCGCGTCCGCTACCTGGTCGCGTCGACTTCCGCCGTCGTCGCTGGCGTTCGAGGGCCTGGGGCGGGATGGACAGGTTGGTGGCAGTCCGCCTTCCAACTGGCGCTCTCAGCCGGCTGTCTTCAGGGAGGCCTTCGGCAGCCCAAGCCAGCGAGGATGTGACCAAAGGCACTAACGCGATGGGTCCTGCGGAGCGACAGTCACCGGATGGATTCCCTCCCGCGAGAGCCACGGTTACGCGCAGAAGTGCAGACTCGACGATGATTGCCGGGGCGACGCCGGGAACCGCCAGCGCGCAAACGCGTACGGGGGCCGATCCAACCAGGGTATGAAGGCGACCGACACAGGGGACCCCGCGTACTTCCATCGGGTCGTGGACTGCCAGTGGGCGTGTCCCGCACACACCGACGTACCCGAGTACATCCGGCTCATTGCCCAGGGCCGGTTCACCGACGCGTACATGGTCAACCGCGAGTCCAACGTCTTCCCAGCCATTCTCGGTCGCACCTGCGATCGGCCGTGCGAGCCGGCCTGTCGCCGTGAGAGGGTCGACGGCACGCCGGTCGCGATCTGCCGCCTCAAACGGGTGGCTGCAGACCACCGCGACGACATCGCCGATCGTTTGCCCGTGATCCCGACCGCCAAAAACGGCCGGCGAGTCGCCTGCATCGGCTCCGGTCCGGCCTCATTGACCGTGGCCAACGACCTCCTGCCCCTCGGCTACGAGGTGGTGATGTTCGAGCAGAACGCCAAGCCGGGCGGGCTGATGCGCACCAACATCCCGTCGTTCCGTCTCCCGGAGCGGGTGCTGGACGAAGAGGTCGATGTCATCCTCGGCATGGGCGTCGACATCCGCTACGACACAACGGTCTCCAGTCTGGGGGCTCTTCTGGATGAGGGGTACGACGCGGTCTTCGTCGGCAGCGGTGCGCCCCGCGGCAAGGAGCTCGACCTGCCCGGACGCCACGAAACGGACCGCATTCACATCGGCATCGACTGGCTGCAGTCGATCGCGTTCGGTCACGTCGACTCGATCGGCGAGCGTGTCCTGATCATCGGCGTCGGCAACACCGCAATGGACTGCTGTCGCTCATCGTTGCGCCTGGGCGGCACCGAAATCCGCGTCATGGCGAGACGTCCGCGCCCCTTCTTCAAGGCGTCGAGCTGGGAGCTCGAGGATGCCGAGGAGGAGGGCGTCCACATCATGGTGAACCATGCACCGAAGCGTTTCGTCGTCGAGGGCGGGCGGCTGGTGGGCATGGAGTTCGACCGACTGGAATGGGACGAGTCGGCCCGCACCTCGACGCTGATCGACACCGTCTTCCTCCCCTGCGACGACGTCATCCTCGCCATCGGCCAGGACAACGCCTTTCCGTGGATCGAGCGCGACCTCGGCATCACCTTCGACGGCGACGTTCCGCTCGTCGACGCCGCCACCATGCAGTCCACGGCGGCGAGCGTGTTCTTCGGGGGCGATGCCGCATTCGGGCCCAAGAACATCATCTGGGCGGTGGAGCACGCGCACCAGGCTGCGATCTCCATCCACAACCACTGCCAGGGACTGGCCGTGGCCGAGCGTCCGCCGGTGATGATGAACCTGATGAGCCAGGCGATGGGGCTGGGCCAGTGGAGCTATCACAACGACTACAACCCCGCTCACCGCCAGAAGATGACGCACGTCGAGCTGACGCACAGGTTCGAAGCACTGGACGTCGAGGTGGAACTGGGGTTCACGGCGGAGCAGACCGCCCGGGAAGTGCAGCGCTGCCTCAACTGCGACATCGAGACGGTGTTCGCCGCACCGCTGTGCATCGAATGCGACGCATGCATCGACGTGTGCCCGGTGCAGTGTCTGACCATTACCCCCGACGGCGACGAGGATGCCATCCGCGCGCAGCTTTCGGCCCCCGCCGTCAACCCCGCGCAGTCGCTGTTCGCGTCACCGGCGCTGCCGCAGACCGGCCGCCTGATGATCAAGGACGAGGATCTCTGCGTGCATTGCGGACTGTGCGCCGAGCGCTGCCCGACGGCAGCGTGGGAGATGCAGAAGTTCACACTCGAGTTGCCCATGGCAGGCGCCGCCGTGCCGGTGGGAGCACTCTGATGGTCCTCGAGCGCCTGGCGCCGGAAACCGCCCACCGGGGCAAGGTCCGGGTTGTCGACACCGCGATCAAGCTCGCCAACGTCAACGGAACCGGGTCGTCGAGCGCCAACAACCTGCTCATGCAGGCGTTCTTCCGCATGGGCATTCCCGTCTCCGGCAAGAACCTGTTCCCGTCGAACATCCAGGGGCTGCCCACGTGGTACGAGATCAGGGTCAACGGCTCCGGGCACACCGGTCGTGTCCAGGAGTTCGACGTCATGGTGGCCATGAACACCCAGACGCACGCCCAGGACATCCGCGAGGTGCGCGCGGGCGGGTACGTCGTGTGGGACTCGTCGTGGCCGCTCGACACGGCCGCGCTGCGCTCTGACGTCTCCTACCTGGGAGTGCCCGTCGCCCAGCTGTGCAACGAGGCGTTCCGCGGTCCGCGCGCGCGGATGCTGATGCAGAACATCGTCACGTGCGGCGTGGTCGTCGCGCTGATGGCGATCGAGCTCGACATCGTGTCCCGACTGCTGGACGAGAAGTTCGCCGGAAAGGCCCGGCTGCGCGAGTCCAACCAGCGCGCGCTGATGCTCGGATACGACTACGCCCGCGAGCACTTCGCGTGCCCCCTGCCGTGTCACGTTCACGTCATGGACGGCACCGCGGACTCGATCCTCATCGACGGCAACACCGCCGCCGCGCTCGGCTTCCTGTACGCCGGCGCCACCGTGGCGGCGTGGTACCCGATCACCCCGTCGACGTCGCTCATGGACGCGTTCACGCAACTCTGCAAGCGATATCGACGCGATCCTGCCACGGGGCGCAACAACTACCTGATCCTGCAGGCCGAGGATGAGCTGGCCTCGATCGGCATCGTGATCGGTGCCAGCTGGAACGGTGCGCGCGCCTTCACGTCCACATCGGGCCCCGGGATTTCCCTGATGAACGAGCTGATCGGCCTCGCCTACTACACCGAGACCCCGGCTGTGATCGTTGACGTGCAGCGCGCCGGGCCGTCGACGGGCATGCCGACGCGCACCCAGCAGGGCGACCTCCTCGCGTGCGCCTACGCCTCCCATGGCGACACCAAGCACATCCTGCTGTTGCCCGGTGATCCCGCAGAGTGTTTCGACTTCGCGGCACGCAGCTTCGACCTCGCCGAGCGGTTTCAGACGCCGGTGATGATGCTGTCCGATGTCGACATCGCCATGAACGACTGGGTGATCCCGCGACTCAGGTGGGACGATGCCCGCGTTCCCGATCGCGGACGCGTGCTCGCCGCCGATGAACTCGAAAGCCGGATCGACGCATACCATCGGTACGCGAGCCCAGACAGCGAGCACGTGGCCGCGCGCACGCTCCCCGGCGTCGACGCCAAGGGCGCGTACTTCGCGCGCGGCTCCGGACATGACGCGCTGGGTGGCTACACCGAGACGCCGGAGGCGTACCTCGAGGTGGTCGACCGGCTGGCGAGCAAACACGCGGCGGCGGCGGGACACGTGCCCGAGCCGCTGATCGAGAGCAACGGATCGCGCGTGGCGATCGTCACCATGGGCGGATGCGGCCCCGCTGTGCGCGAAGCCATCGAGGTGCTCGACGAGCAGGGACTGCCGCTCGACTACATGCGGATCCGTGCCTTCCCGTTCTCACAGGCCGTGGAGGCCTTCCTCGACGAGCACGACACCGTGTTCGTCGTCGAGCAGAACCGCGACGCGCAACTCAGATCCCTGCTGGTGCTGGAGACGACGGTGCCCAAGCACCGGCTGCGCTCAGTCCTCGCCTACGGCGGCATGCCGCTCAGTGCCGGCGAGGTCGTCGACGGCGTCCGCGCGCAGATGGAGACCTGATCATGCCCTCGATCCAGAGGCCGACCGTCCAGCACCCCGGGGTGGGACGCAACAGCCTCGGCCTGACGATCCGCGACTACGAGGGCTCGATGTCTACGCTGTGCGCCGGCTGCGGCCACGACTCGGTCACGGCGGCGATCGTCCACGCTCTCTGGGAGCTGGAGACGCCGCCGCACATGATCGCCAAGCTGAGCGGCATCGGTTGTTCCGCCAAGACGACCGCGTACTTCGCCGGCGGCGCGCACGGATTCAACACCGCCCATGGAAGAATGGCGACCATTGCCACCGGCGCCGCAGCGGCCAACCGCGACTTGCTGTACATCGGCATCTCCGGCGATGGAGATTCCCTGTCGATCGGTCTGGGGCACCTCGCGCACCTGATCCGCCGCAACGTTCGCATGGTCTACATCATCGAGAACAACGGGGTGTACGGCCTCACCAAGGGCCAGTTCTCGCCGTCCGCGGACGTCGGTTCCACCACCAAGCGGGGCGACCCCAACCAGGTGCCCCCCATCGACCCGATGAGCCTCGGCCTGAGCCTCGGCGCCACGTTCCTGGCCCGTGGATTCTCCGGCGACAAGCGACAGCTGGTGCCGATCATCAAGGCGGCGGCCGCCCATCGCGGCCTGGCAATCATCGACGTCATCTCACCGTGCGTAACGTTCAATGACCACGAAGGCTCGACCAAGAGTTACCTGTTCACCCGGCAGCACGACACGACCGCCACCGAGGCCGACTTCGTCCCGCCTGAGCCTGAGATTTTGGCGACAATCCCCGTCGAGGGCGTGGTCAGCGTGACCATGCACGACGGCAGCGTGCTGCGCGTTCGCTCCGTCCCCGACGACTACGACCCGACGGATCGCGAGGCTGTGGCCGAGCATCTGCGCCGTGCCCACGCCGCGGGCGACGTCGTCACCGGCCTCCTCTACATCGACGAGTCGTCGGCCGACCTCCACGAGATGCACGACACCGTGGACCAGCCCCTGCGCGACGTTCCGTTCTCCAAGCTCTGCCCAGGATCCGCGGTGCTGGCCGGCTTCGGCGTTCGCTGACTGGGCTCAGGCGCCTGCCCGAGCAGACTGTTCACTGCCGTCGTCAGCGCGGCGCGCCCGACCTTGGCGTCGGCGAACAGCATTCCCGTCAGTGGGCCGGAACGCCGCTCGCCGTCGTTGCCGGCCGATTCACGTTCAGCGGTCAGGGGCGGCATTGAACCCCGATCCAGTCGAAGACAAAGCGGAGCCGGCGGACGGATTCGAACCGACGGCCAGCTGTTTACAAACCCGAACTTCGGCGTCCGCGACGGTTCGCCGAGGGCCGTTTCTGAGTACGAAACAGGCGTTTAGCGGCCGTCAACGTCCGCTGAGTTTCAGCGAAATCCGCGCTGGGTAGCTGTCACGGTAGCTGTCAAGTCTCCCCCCCGTCGGAACGTCAGCACGCGGTCACCGCCGCACAGATGCCGAGGTGTCGGGGTCGAGGAGGCACGGCTGATCCATGGCCATCGCGCTTGCGGCCGTCCCGGAACTGCGGCGGACGACACCTCGTGGGTGCTCGCGGTCGGCTACTCCCCGGTGGTTCGGTCGGCCGGCAGGGTCGTTGGCGATGCGCGCCTCTCCGCCGGGGGAGCCGGCCGCCTCCGCCACCCTGGCCGCAAGGAAGGCGTCGAGCTCCGCCCGAGTAAACCTGGTCAATCGTCCCAGCTTGATCGGCCGCAGTTCGCCGTTGTGCATCAGCTCGAAAACGAAAGTCCTGCCGCACTGGAGCAGGCGGCAGACGTCGCGCACCGAGAGCAGCGCCGTCGAAGACCACTCATTGGCCCGCGCCGACTCCGGGGCGGCGGACCGGTGAGCGTCGGGGTGACGGAATGCGGCTTCATACACCATGCGTCACCCGCCGACAGCCGACAAATCGGACGTACGCGATGCCGAAAGGCTTTTCACCCGTTTGGTGCCCCTGCGTGTAACCATGTCGGGCGCGACCAAGGAGCCGATGAACAGGGCCGGAAGGCCGCGCGGGATGATCGCCGCGGCTGCGTCGCCGGCGATGAGTCGACTGTGCATACGACGTCCTCCGTGACTGCTTGACGCCATCCATCGAAGCAGCCGCGGCGTCCTCCTCCCGTCCTCCTCGTGTACCCGGCGGCCCGCGTGGCCTGCTCAGCGGTCACCAGGGGCACCAGCGAGGCGAGTCAGGTGACGCTTCATGCCCGTCTGGTGGTATGGAAAGGCCGCACAACGCGTCGGTCGGTGCGACCGAGGGTGGTGCCTTGGACGGCAGCCCGCAATGGCGCTGGACGCCGAGGCCGACGAGGCGGAGTACGCGGCTCTGCCCGCCGGGCCGCCTGCGGGGGACCGCTGCATCGGCTCAGCACCGTGCGCCGCCCTCCTCTTCCCGGCGTACCGCGTCCGGCACACAGCTTCATGACGCGCCTCGCCGTCCCGCTGCTCACTGCTCTCGCCGTTCCGTCGTCCGCGCTGTTTTCCGCGTTCGCTGCAGCAGTGTCTGCCGGACCCTTTCTCACAGCGCGTGCCGACGCGTTTCGACCGGCGGAGTACGCCGCGGGTACGCAGCGAATGACGCGTACTAAATCCCAAGCCGCCGACTACGGCCCACCCCGAATCGCCTCCGCCGGCCAGGTGTCCAGCTGCGTGTTATGACCCGCCTCGACCCGCTCGCCGCCGGGACTGAGACCGAGCGCACCGCCCCTCTTGTCCGCGAGCCCGCGCCGTGGCTCGACGTCCTCGCAGCCACCGCGATCGCCGTCGCCGGCCCGTCCGTGCTGCTGACTGCGCAGGCTGACGCGAGACCGTGGAGCGGCTTGGTCCACGAGCT
>JALYTM010000287.1 GCA_030854305.1 Candidatus Dormiibacterota bacterium | reverse complement strand
GCGGGGAGACGGCCCGTCCGCACGTAGCGGTACGCGGTCATGTAGTGGACGCCGAGGCGCTCGCTTGCCTCCTGGAGCGTGAGGGAATGCGGCGCGGAGGCTCGAGGTGGGTCGTTTCGGGTGGCCGGCGGGGTCATTTAGTGCTAAATAATAGCAGGCCCGGCGGCGTGGCTGTTAGGCGGTCAGCGCCTCGAGCCGTGGTGATGGCACCGCGGTCGTGACCGGCAGGTGGCCGCGCAGCGTCGTCCCGTGGCCGGGCGTCGATTCCACCTCCATGCTCCCGCCGAGCGCATCGAGGCGATCCCCCATGTTGGTGAGACCCGCGCCCTTCCTGACGGCGGCGACGTCGAATCCCTTGCCGTCGTCCGCGACGTCGAAGCGCAGCACTGCGGCGTCCTGGCGCAGCCGGATGATGGCCTGCGTCGCCTGTGCGTACTTCTGGATGTTCTGCAGCGCCTCGAGACAGCAGAAGTACACGGCGGCCTCGATGTCCTGCGAGTAGCGGGGGACCTCTGCGGCCTCCACGGCGACCGGGATGGTCGCCTTGCGTGCCTGCGATTCCAGCGCCACCCGCAGGCCTTTGTCGGCGAGCAGCGGCGGATAGATGCCGCGAGCGAGGTCGCGCAGCGTCTCCAGCGCCTCATCGGCGTCGCCCTTCAACTGCGCGATGGTCGCCTTGGCCTTCTCCGGGTCGCGGGCCATCAGCATCTCGGTGAGCCCGAGCTTCACCTTGAGCGCCACCAGGTGCTGCTGGGCGCCGTCATGGAGGTTGCGCTCCAGCTTGCGCCGCTCTTCGTCCTGCGCGGTGACCAGCCGCTGACGTGACGCGCGCAGCTCGTCGACGCGCGCCTGCAGGTCGCCGGTGAGGCCGACGTTCTTGAGCACCAATCCCGCCGGCCGGCGAGGTGGGTGAGCAGGTTGTCCTCGACCGGCGTCAGCGACTCGCCGGGTCTCTTGGTGACGCCCAGCGCGCCGAGCAGGTCGCCCTGGTGGCGCACCTCGACCAGCCGATTGGCGCCGTTGATCGGCGGGAGGTCGCCGTTCACGGCCACCACCGGTGCGGCGCGGACAGCGTCGACGGGCCACACGGCCGCCGCGCGCCACGTCGTGCCACTGCGCAGCCAGACATCGGCGCGCTGCGCCCCGGTTCCCTCGGCGAGGACCCGGGCCATGCGCGGCATGACGTCGTCGGTGGCGTACGACTCGGCGACGCGCTCGGAGAACTGCGACAGCACCTCGTACGGGGTGGCGCGCTTGCCGTACACGAGCCGGTTGGCGACGGTCTGCACCCGCTCCCGCACCGGTTGGAAGCCGACGGCCACGATGGCGGTGGCGAGGATGGACAGCCCGAGGTTGGGCTTGCCCCCGCCGCCGATGAGTGCACCGATTCCGACGGCGATGCCGACGTACACCGCGGTGATGAACACGGCCAGCGAGCCGTAGACGAGGGTGCGGTTGATGACGACGTCGATGTCGTACAGCCTGTACTTGAGGATGGCGACCCCCGCTGCGATCGGCAGCGCCACCCCGAATCCGAGGCACGTCACCAGCGTGTTGACCCACGACGGCACCGCGGGCCCGAATGGTGCCAGCGCAAGACTGGCCACAGCGGTGACGAAGACGGCGAACCCGATCCATTTCAGCTGCTGCCTCTCGTCGCCGTGCGACCGTCGCATCCGCACCAGTGGTGCGGACGCGGCGACGAGCAGCAGCACGAGCCCGAAGAACCACAGGCCATTCCCCAGTGGGGAATTCCCGCTCAAGAAGTTGACCCCGCGGATCCCGACCGGGTTGGGGGGCGTGGCGTAGTTGAGTCCGGCCGAGTTGGGCACCAGCGGGCCCGGAGCCAGCGCTGAGAGCAGGGCAGCGGCCGCGCTGACGCTCACGGCCGCAGCCACGACCGGTCGCCAGCGCCGCGAGGGCAGGTGGCCGTCGGGAAGCAGCAGCAGCAGCAGCGCCACCGCGCCGCAGGGATAGATGAGCGCGATCGACCAGCTGCTCAGCCACAGCACCCAGGCGGCTGCGGGCAGCCCACCGGGTTGGGTGACGATGGCGAAGCGCCCGTACTGGTCCTCGAGCCCGGGCAGAGCGGTGACCAGCGCAGCAAACAGGAAGAGCCAGCCGGTGGGGTTGCTCGGCCGGCGCGAAGCCACCAACCCTCCGACGACCGCGATGCCGATGGGCACGACAATCGAGATGGGGTCGGCGGCGTCCAGGCTGGGCAGCGACCGTCGATTGAGGATCGCCAGCGCCGCGGTGCCCAGCGCGGTGGCCACCGAGAGGACGGTCAGCCCGACGGCCAGACCGGTGGTGCGCCGCCGCGGTGTGTCAACGAGGGCGGGAGCGATCGCCTGTGTCTGCATGGCCCCACTGTAGGGGCGGCCGTCTCACGGTGAGAATGGTGCGTACACCACGATTCCTGGTGGTGCTGCGCCCTCTGACGATCAGCGGCCGGCTGCGTCATGCGCGGGATGCGGATGGCTGTGGCGCGGCTGGCGGAGGAACGTGACCAGCCACGGCGGCATGGAGGCCCCGTCCGTCCCCGGCGCATCACGCCGAGCCTGCCGCAGAGCCTGTCCCTCGGCGCGCTCGAGCATGTTCTCCTGCTCCCTGACCTGGCCCAGCTCGGTGATCTCGTAGCCGTTCATCTCGTTCACTCCTGGTCGCGGTTGGTGCTGCCCGCGTCACCACCGTAGGCCATACGCCGGTTTACCGCGAGTGGCAGAAACGCCACATGGCAGCTGATTTGTGCCAAACTTCAACGCATGCTCCAGAAGGTCGTCGCAGTCGTGGGCCAGCACGTCGCCGCCTTCGAGCTGGGCGTGCTGAGCGAGGTGTTCGGCATGGACCGATCAGACGACGGCCTACCCGTGTACGAGTTCCGCGTTGCGGCTGTTGACCCTCCCCCGCTCATGACCGATGCCGGCTTCAGCATCGACACGCCG
>JALYTM010000286.1 GCA_030854305.1 Candidatus Dormiibacterota bacterium | reverse complement strand
CTCACAGCGGACCACGTTGCACACCGCCGTCACCCGGTGGCCGAGCCGGTCGGCAGCGTCGCCCGCGTCAGCGTGGAAGAGCAGGACCCACAGCGGCATGGGCGGCGGGAAGGTGTCGTGGGCAACGCGTTCGAGCGTGCGCAGGACGCCGGAGTCGGTGCGGGCCAGGCCGACACGTCCGGTGCCCGAGCGATGCATCTCGAACACGGGCCGCACATGCAGCGCGTCGGAGACGCCGGCCACCAGCGCCGGGACCCTGCCACTTCGGGCCACGAACTCCAGGGTCGCGAGCGCACCGTACATGTGCACCTCGGCCCCCGCCCGGCTGACACGCGCGAGCACGGTGTCGCTGTCCGCACCCGCCTCGCACAGCGCGTCGGCGATGCGCGACACCAGGCCGAACCCGGCAGCCGCGCTGGAGGTCTCGACCACGTCGACCCGCACCGCCCCGGCCTGCTTCGCATACATCTCGGCGGCCACCGTCGCACTGCCGTACATGCCGCTCCACCGCGAGGGGATGGTCAGGCAGACGATCGAGCTGTAACCCGCGGCGGCGACCGCTGCGAAAGCGGCGAGGTAGTCGCCCGGGCTGGGCGTGGAGGTGGTGGCGTTCTCGCCACGTCGCAACCGGCGGTAGACCTCGGCGTCGGCGCTGTCGTCGAGCACCTCATCCCCGACCTGGGCGTGGAGCGGGACCACTGCGCGTCCCCCCTCGACGGTCTCAGCCAGGGCAGCCCCGCTGTCGACGACCAGCGCTGTGCGCCGGTGGCTCACGTCGCCGCGCGGGAGCGTCTCGGGTGCATCCGGGCATCGATGCTAGCAACACCGCGGGCGAGCCTGGCGCTGGTGCCGGGACACGCCACGCCACGGCGGTGGGCCGAGGTGGGCGGCGACCGTCCGGTGTTCGTGCCCCCTCCCGGGGCTTGCCCCCTGTTGCGCGCGGCCGGCGCTGCCCTGCTGTCAGGCGGGGGCGCGGTTGCCGGTGGATAGGTCGAGGATGTCCGACCAGATGGCGTGGGTCAGTGCCGGCGCCGGCGCTGCGGCCGGGGCCGGGGATGGAACGATGCCCTCGAGAACCGCCTGCAGAGGCAGCTCGCACGAGTGGCAGATGATCCAGATCGGACCGGGCTCGGTGATGCGACGCTCGAGCCGGTGGCGCTCGCCGCACTCCTCGCATGTGATGGTGACTCTCATGACAATCGAAGGGTCGCAGGCGAGTGCGACGGACTCAGCGTTCTGGCGTCGCCACCCGGCTACTGCTGGGCAACGAAACGCCGACATGGATCGAAGATCCTGTCGCGGGGCTCCACCCGCCGCCGCCATCACCCCGGACCCGGCTGAGCGTCGCGGCGGCGCTCGGCAGCGTTCGGTACACTCTTTGCTGGTCGCACTCGGCTCGGACATGTGTCCGGCTTCGCCTCCACAGCGATCGTTCAGCGGGCCCCGCCCGTATCGATTCCCCGGAAAGGCCGGCCCCGGTGGCCGGCGAGGGCCTGACAGCACTCCGTCAGGCCGCCGGGAGAAAGAGACCAAAGGAGATTCGTGACCGCGACCCTGGTTCCCGACGACGAGATCACCATGGAGATGCTCCTCGCAGAGGAGGGCAACTTCATCCGCGCCCTCGCGCACGGCGACATCGTGGACGGCACCGTCGTCCGAGTCGACCCTGACGAGGTGCTCGTCGATATCGGCGCCAAGTCCGAGGGGGTCATCTCCAACCGCGAGCTGAGCGCTCGCGGCGAGGCGACGGTGGTGCTGAGTCCCGGCGAACTGGTCAAGGTCTATGTGGTTCAGCCGGAGAACGAGGACGGCAACGTCGTCCTCTCGTTGCGCAAGGCCCGCGCCGAGGGCATCTGGCAGGCGGTGGCGCAGAAGGAGTCCGAGGGCGAGATCCTCGACGCCGAGGTCCGCGAGCAGAACAAGGGCGGCCTGATCGTCAACATCATGGGCCTGCGCGGCTTCCTGCCCAGCAGCCAGGTGGCCCGGCAGTTCAGCGGCAACCTCATGGAGCTGGTCGGCACCAAGATCCCGGTCAAGATCCTCGAGGTCAACCGCAAGCGCAACCGGCTGATCGTGTCGCAGCGCGCCGCCCAGGACGAGGATCGGGCGCGCCAGCGCGAGGAGCTGTTCGAGAAGCTCCAGATCGGCGACGTGGTCAGCGGCAAGGTGAGCGGTCTCACGTCCTACGGTGCGTTCGTCAACCTCGGCGGCGCCGACGGCCTGATCCATATCAGCGAACTGTCGTGGGATCGCATCAACAACGTCAGCGACATGCTCAACGTCGGCGACGACGTGCGCGTCAAGGTGATCAAGCTCGACCCCGAGCTGTCGCGCATCAGCCTCTCGCTGCGCCAGATGAGCGACGATCCGTGGGACACCATCGAAGACCGGTTCCCCGCGGGCAAGGCGGTCACCGGCGAGGTCACCAAGACCAAGAAGTACGGCGCCTTCCTGCAGATCGCCGACGGGGTCGAGGGCCTGCTCCACATCAGTGAGCTGTCGTGGGACCACGTCGAACGCACCGAGGACGTGCTCAAGGTCGGTGAGGTTGTCGAGGTCATGGTCCTCAGTGCCGACAAGGTGCGCCGCCGCATCAGCCTGTCGCTGCGCCAGCTCCACGGTGGCGGTCCGACCGACGACGGAGAGGGAGTGACCACCTACGAGCCACCGGCGTACCAGATCCCCGATGACGAGGACGACGAGGAGGTCGTCGACGCTCCGTCGGCAGTGGTGGTCACCGACGCCGCGGCCGGCGCGGAGGGAACGGACGTCGAGGTGGAGGCGGCCGCCACCGAGGGAGTCGCAGAGGGCGAGGACAGCGCCAACCCGGCCGCGGCGATCGACGCCGGCGACGAGCCGGCCACGCCGGCCTCCGACCCCGCCGCCGACGAGGAAAAGACCCCCGCGTAAGCGGACCGATGCACCAGTCGACCCATCGCCGCCGGCGCGGCATGTGGG
>JALYTM010000285.1 GCA_030854305.1 Candidatus Dormiibacterota bacterium | reverse complement strand
GTCCATCGCCCGCTTGTTGTTCCAGGATGAGAACACGGCCCCGATCGCCTCCCGCAGCTGCTCCATCGGGTCCTCGGGGAACTCAACCTTGGCGTGCTTGCGCACCAGCTTGCGGTATCGCTCGATAACCTCATCGAGCGCCTTTGCTGTCAGGTCGGCGTCGGTGGGCGCCTTGGTGCGCTTCTTCACCGCGTCGAGCTCGTGCTCGAAGAGGTCACCGTCGATGCCGAGCACGATCTTGCTGAAGAGCTGTATGAAACGGCGGTACGCGTCCTTGGCGAACCTCTCGTCATCGGTGAGCGCGGCCATGCCATGCAGCGTCTGCGCGTTGAGGCCGAGGTTGAGCACGGTGTCCATCATTCCCGGCATCGAGAACTTGGCTCCGCTGCGCACGCTGACGAGGAGTGGGTTCTTGGGGTCACCGAACTTCTTGTCGGTCTTGCGCTCGGTCTCCTTGAGCGCCTTGAGCACCTGGTCCCACATGCCGGCGGGGAACTTCTGTCCGGCCTCGTAGAAGGCGTTGCACGCCTCGGTGGTGATGGTGAACCCGGGAGGAACCGGCAGCCCGGCGCGGGTCATCTCGGCCACGCCGGCCCCCTTGCCACCCAGCAGGTCGCGCATCGACGCGTCGCCGTCCTCGAACAGGTACACCCACTTGTGGGCTCGGCGACGGGCCGCGCCACCGTTGCCGTTGCGGCCGGCGGCGGCGGCGCTGCGGCCGCCTGCGGATGCCTTTTTCGATGTGCTGGACGGCCGGGGGGAGCGGCCCGTGCGAGTGGCGGTGGGCATGTGGTGGTCCTCGTCGATGTGTGTGCTCGGCGGGCGAGTCGGATCGAGGGTAGCACCTATGCGGAAATGCCCAAGACCGGTCGCCGGCGGCGCAGAATCGCCCGATGAAGATCGCGCATTACGGGTGGATCCGCGACCTCCCCGACCACCGCGACAGGTACTGGCAGGCGCCGGCCCTCGCCTCGGCCACGCTGCCGTCGAGCATCGACCTGCGACCGCAGTGCCCGCCGGTGTACGACCAGGGCCAGCTCGGCTCGTGTACGGCCAACGCCATCGCCGGTGCGATCCAGTACGACGAGATCCGCTCCGGCATCGCACCGACGTGGACACCATCGCGGCTGTTCATCTACTACAACGAACGCGCGCTGGAGGGCACCGTCAGCACCGACAGCGGGGCCCAGATCCGCGACGGCATCAAGGTGATCGCCTCCGACGGTGTGTGCCCGGAGACGGAGTGGCCATACGACATCGCCGCCTTCGCCGAGCGGCCGCCGCAACAGGCTTTCGACGACGCCGTCCGCGACCGGGTGGGCTCGTACATGCGCCTCAACCAGTCGCTGGTGCCGCTCAAGACGTGCGTCGCGTCCGGCTTCCCGTTCGTGTTCGGCTTCACCGTGTTCAGCTCGTTCGAGGCCGCCGAGGTGGCGGCGACCGGGGTGGTCCCGCTGCCGCAGCCGTCGGAGACCCCGGTGGGCGGCCACGCCATTGTCGCGGTGGGATATGAGGACGCCCGGCAGGCATTCATCTTCCGCAACTCGTGGGGCGCGTCATGGGGTGCGGCGGGCTACGGCTACATGCCGTACGCCTACGTCCTCGACGCCGGGCTGGCCGCGGACTTCTGGACGATCCGGTCAGCTCCGGGCGGGTCGCCACTGCAGTCGCGCCATGTCAACTCGCCGAGCCAGCGCGCCGAGGAGGGCTGAGCAGGGCGCCGACCACCGCGTCGGCGACGTCCTGCGTACCGGCGCTCCCGCCCAGGTCGGGCGTCAGGATGCCGGCGGCGATGACGCCGTCGACCGCAACGCGCACCGCGGCGGCCGCGGCGGCCTGGTCGAGGGAGTGCTCCAGCATCAGGGCCACGCTGAGGATGGCTCCGATGGGGTTGGCGACCCCGCGACCGGCGATGTCGGGCGCGCTGCCGTGCACGGGCTCGTAGATGGCAGGCCCCCTCCCGGCGGCAGGCAGGCTGGCGGACGGGAGCAGGCCGATCGAGCCGCTCAGGGCAGCCGCCTCGTCGCTGAGGATGTCGCCGAAGAGGTTCTCGGCGAGCACGACGTCGAGGTCGCGCGGACGCTGCACCAGCCGCAGCGCGAAGCTGTCGACCAGGGCGTGTTCGAGGGTCACCTCGGGGTAGTCGGCAGCCAAGCTGCTCACCACCTCGCGCCACAGCCGGCTGCTGGTCAGCACGTTGGCCTTGTCGACCGACACCAGCCGGCACCGCCGCGATGCCGCCAATGTGAACGCCGCGCGCGCCACGCGCTCGACCTCGCGACGTGTGTAGGTCATGGTGTCGAAGGCGCGCTCGTCCTGGCCGCTGCCGGCGCGCCCGTGGGCGCCGTAGTAGATCCCACCCGCAAGCTCGCGCACCACGACCAGGTCGCACCCCGCCACCACCTCGGGGCGCAGCGTGGTGCGTTCCTCCAGCCCCGGGTGCACGCGGACCGGCCGAAGGTTGACGCACAGGTCCAGCGAGCGACGCAGCCGGACCAGGGCCGACCCGGGGCGTGCATCGCCGGACAGGTGGTCCCAGCGGGGGTCGCCGGCGGCGCCGAAGAGGATGGCGGTGGCTTCCCAGCAGGCCGTGAACGTCTCCTCGGAGAGAGGCGCGCCCTCGGCCTCGATGGCGCTGCCGCCGATGAGCCGGTGTTCAGTGGTCATGGCGATCGCATACGCGCGTGCGGCGGCGTGCAGCACGGTCTCCGCCGCGCGCGTGACCTCGGTGCCGACGCCGTCACCGGCGAGGACGAGGATGCGACTGCTGCCGATGCTCATCGGCGCGACGCTAGCATCCACGCGGGTGACAAAGCGATGCAGCGCAGGTGCAGCGAGCACGATTTGACGAATGCGGTCGCGTCACGTACGCTGCCGGTCGTGATGCAGATGTCGCTCGTCGTCGCGAACAAAGCGAAGGCACGGTCGTTCCCCGCCGGGAAACCTGACGTGCCTTGCGACGCCGC
>JALYTM010000284.1 GCA_030854305.1 Candidatus Dormiibacterota bacterium | reverse complement strand
GAGTAGGGGTTGGCCCGTGACCAGCCTGCCCCGTCGAGGAAGCGCCACTGGAAGAACTGACCGGCGCGGACCGGCATCCGGTGCAGGTTCCGGCCGGTCAGCACCACCGACGTGACGGTGGGTGACTCGACGACGACCTCGGCGACGACGAGGCGGTGCCGCAGCGACCGCGCCAGCGGCACCCCCACCCGGAAGATGACGACCGAGGCCAGCGCCGCCCCGTAGAGACCCCACCAGAACACGGTTGATGCCGTGCTGGCCCGGAAGTCCTGGCCGCTCCAGAGCTGGTGCGGCAGGGCCAGGCCGGCCCCGAGGTAGGCGTAAAGGTGCAGCAGGTGCCACGACTCGTAGCGCAGCCGCCGCCGAGCCTTCTTCACCGAGGTCACCACGACCATGACCAGTGCGAGCGCACCGGCGAGGGCGAGGAGCATCCCGGGCGAGTGGAGCACCTCGTCGAGGAACGTGCCGACCACCCCGACACCGGTGCCGACGCTGTAGCCCACGATGACCAACCCGATATGGGCGACCATCAGGGTGAACGAGGTGAACCCGACCAGACGGTGAACCCGGGCGAGCTCGTCCTGGCCCCAGGCCTGCTCGACGATCGGGATGCGGGCCATCAGCAGCACCTGCAGGAGAATCAATGCCGAGGCGAGCAACCCGGCCAGCCGCCCGACGTTCGTCAGCCCGTCGCCCATCGACCCGAAGTCGCTCAGGCCACCACCGGACACCCACAGCGCGACCACGAACAGCACGACTACCCAGCCGAAGGCCGCCGTGACATCACGCCACCACCGCGCCGGGTACCGGGTCACGTTCGTCGAGAGCGTGCGGCTGTCCCGCACGATGACTGCGCTCATGAGAAGAAGCCTCCGGCCCGACCCTGTGGGTGTGCTGTGCCGGGGCGAGCGTGAGCATGTGACTGCTCCCCCTACGCTGGTCGGCATGGCCGAGTGGACCCAACACGTCATCTGGTGGCACGTCTACCCCCTGGGAGCACTCGGGGCCGATACCACCGGCCGTGACCGCTCGCCCGAACCGAGGCTGCGGCGTCTCGTGCCGTGGCTCGACCACCTCATCGAGCTCGGGGCCAATGGCCTCGCGCTGGGCCCCGTGTTCACCTCGAGCACCCACGGCTACGACACGATCGACTACCTCGAGGTCGACCCTCGGCTCGGCACCGACGATGACCTCGTGCACCTCGTCGAGGAGGCCCACCGCCGTGGCATCAGGGTGATGCTCGACGGCGTCTTCAACCACGTCGGCCCCCAGTCCCGGCCCTCGTCGCGGCGCAGCAGGATCCCGACCTGCCGGAGGCCGCTCTCTTCCGCCACGACGCCGACGGCTCGCTGGCCACCTTCGAGGGTCACGGCGGGCTGATCGCCCTTGACCACGAGAGCCCCCTGACGGCCGACCTGGTGGTCGAGGTCATGACCCACTGGCTCGACCTCGGCGTCGACGCGTGGCGCCTCGACGCGGCCTACTCGGTACCCATGCCGTTCTGGGCGAGCGTGCTGCCCCGCGTGCGTGAACGGCATCCCGACGCCTACGTGGTCGGTGAGGTGCTGCACGGCGACTACCCGTCCATCGTGGCGGAGGGCACCCTCGACAGCGTGACCCAGTACGAGCTGTGGCAGGCGATCTGGCACGGCCTCCAGACCTCGAACTTCCACGAGCTCGCGTGGGCCCTGACTCGTCACAACAGCTTTCTCGAGTCGTTCGTGCCCTACACGTTCGTCGGCAACCACGACGTGACCCGCATCGCCAGCCAGATCGACGACGAGCGACACCACGCCCACGCGACGGTGCTGCTGTTCCTGCTGGGCGGCACCCCGGCGGTCTACTACGGAGACGAAGTGGGCTTGACCGGTGTCAAGGAGGAGCGGTTCGGTGGCGACGACGCGATCCGGCCGGTGCTGCCCGACGACCCCGCAGAGCTGACCCGGTCGAACCCAGCGGTGTTCGCCCTGCACCAGCAGCTCATCGGCCTGCGTCGGCGGCTGCCCTGGCTGCACCGGGCCACGAGCAGCACGACCCCGGCCGAAAACCGCCAGCTCGTGCTCGAGGTGACCAGCGGCGACGACCGGGTGGCCGTCGCCCTCAACATCGGCGACGAGACGCTGGTCGTCGACGGTGAGTGGGAGGTGCTCGAGGCGGCGGATGCCGGCCCCGACGACGGCACGGTCCGCGTCGGACCGCACGGCTGGGCGGTGCTGGCACCAGGTTCGTGACGAGGTTCGTGACGAGGTTCGTGACCGGGCTCGTGACCGGGCTCGTGACGAGGCTCAGGCCCAGAGGCCCAGCATGCTGCCGCCGATCCTGATGATGAACGCGCTGACGATGACGACGAAGACGACGCGCACGAAGCCGCTGCCCAGGGCCACGGCCGTACGAGCCCCGACGTAGCCGCCGACCAGGTTGGCGCCCGCGAGCACGAGCCCGATCTTGACGAGCACCAGCCCCATCGGGGCGAACACCGTCAAGGCCCCGAGGTTGGTTGCGAAGTTCGCGATCTTGGCCTTGGCGCTGGCTTCGAGAAAGTTGTAGCCGAGCAGGCCCACGAGGGCAAAGACGAGAAAGCTGCCGGTACCGGGGCCGAGCGCTCCGTCGTAGACGCCGATGACGAAGCCGGTCACCATCGCCAGCACCGTGTGCTTGGCCCCGTGGAAGCGCCGCATCGACTCCTTGCCCAGATCGGGCTTCCAGAGGGTGTAGGCCCCGACGATCACCAGCAGCACGAGGATGATCGGGTTGAAGGCCGCCTTGGGGATGTGCAGGCCGATGAGCGCGCCGCCGATGGAGCCGAAGTAGGCCACCGCCGCCATCGGCAGCGCGGTGCGAAGGTCGGGGCGCACCCGGCGGTAGTAGGTGACCGAGCTCGTCGCAGTGCCGAAGATGGAGCCGAACTTGTTGGTGGCCAACAGCTGCGCCGGGCTCGCGCCGGGCAGCCCGATCAGCAGGGCGGGCAG
>JALYTM010000283.1 GCA_030854305.1 Candidatus Dormiibacterota bacterium | reverse complement strand
CTCGGGGAGAGCGCCACCGCCTCCACCGTGCCGCCGAGCGAGCGGGCTTTGGTGAGCAGCTCGAGGACGGCGCCCACGGGCTGGCCGTCGACGATCTCCGCGAAGACCCAGGTCTTGCCAACCGGCATCTCAGATCACCTTCTTTTCGACGAGGAAGTCGACGATTCGCTTGGCCGCGTCGCCGTCGTCCTGGATGATCTCGCCGGCCGCGCGCTCGGGGGCGGCGCTGACGTTGGTCACCTTCTCGCCGGCGGTGGCGCCGCCCGCCTCGGCTCCCAGCTCGGCTGCGGTGGGGCGCTCCAGAGGCTTCTGCTTGGCGCCCATGATCCCCTTGAGCGATGGGTAGCGCGGCTCGTTGACGCCGGCGGTGACGCTGATCACCACCGGCAGCTTGGCCTCGACGACCTCGATCCCGGTCTCGGTCTGGCGCTCCACCGTCAGGGTGTCTCCCTCGTACGCGACCGACTTGGCAAACGTCACGGCCGGGATGTCGAGCAGCCCGGCGAGCATCTGCGGCACCACGCCGGTGTAGCCATCGGTGGACTCGGTGGCGGTGATGACGACGTCGTATTCCTGCTTGCGAATCGCCGCTGCGAGAACCTTCGCGGTGCTCAGCGCGTCCGAGCCGGCCAGCGAATCGTCGGTGATGAGCACGCCTTTGGCAGCGCCCATGGCCAGCGCCTTGCGCACGGCGTCGACGGCACGGTCGGGGCCCATGCTCACCACGGTCACCTCTCCGCCGTGCTTCTCGGCGAGCTGCAGGCCCGCCTCCACACCGAACTCGTCACCGGGGTCGAGCACCAGCTCCCCGTCGCGCTTGAGCCTGTGACTCGAGGGGTCGAGCTGGCCGGGCGAGTTGGGATCCGGCACCTGCTTGACGCAGACGACGACGTTCATTCGTGCTCCTGCAATCGCTGGCGATGAGCGCCGGTGACTCTACCCGACCGTTTCCACGCCACGACGCCGGTCTTCGCATGCCAGGCGACGGGCCGGTGACTTCTCAGGGATGTTTCAGCCGGGCACAGCGTCGCGCGGTGGAGAATGACCGCACGCCGTCCTCCACCAGAGAAAGAGCCATGTTGAGAACCTTCCGCACCGCCGCCCACTGGCTGGGCCGCCATGCATTCCCCGCCGCCATCGCGAGTGTCATTGCCCTCGGTGCCGCCGGGGGCGGCATTGGGTACGCCGTCGCCAGCGGGCACACGACTTCCGCACCGGTGTCGTCGACACCCGCACCGACCAGCACCACGCCCACGCCCAAGTCCGGGCCTCAGAGGCACGCGCCGGCGACCCGCGGAGCAGCGCTCATCGACCACGCGCTTGCCCTCCTCGCCAGCCAGACCGGCCAGAGCGTCGCGTCGGTGCGCAGCCAGCTCCAGGCCGGCAAGTCCGTGGACGACATCGCCGCTGCCAAGGCGTCGGCGATCGAGAGCGCGATCCTCGCCCAGATCGACAAGCTCGCCGCCCACGCTGTGAGCACGGGCAAGATCACCGCCGCACAGGAGGCCACGGCACTGGCGATGGCCAAGACCAAGGTCGAGGCACTCATGGCCGAGCCGGGGACGCAGCTGCTCAAGGACGCGCAGAAGTTCCTGCAGTTTCTCCACAACCACGCCGGCACCCACCGCGGGGCGGCGACCGCAACGCCCGCGCCCGCCGCTTAAAGGCCCGTCCGTATCGGGGCGAGGCAGCTCATCGCCCCCGGTGCCAGGGTTCTTTGCCCCCGGCGCCCGGCGCGGAGATGCTCGGTACACTGCGGCGATGCCCAAGTCCTACGCGCACGCTGAACAGGTGATCGACCCGACCAAGAAGTACACGGCGACCATCGCCACGGACAAGGGCGACATCGTCCTGTCGCTCGACCCCGCGCGAGCGCCGCAGAGCGTCAACAACTTCGTGTTCCTGGCCCGCGAGGGCTTCTACGACGGTCTCACCTTCCATCGTGTGGTCGACGACTTCGTCATCCAGGCCGGCTGCCCCGAGGGGTCGGGCCGCGGTGGACCCGGGTACCGTTTCGATGACGAGCCCGTGCAGGGTGAGTACATCGCCGGCGCGGTGGCGTGTGCGAACGCCGGTCCCAACACCAACGGCTCGCAGTTCTTCATCTGCACTGTCGATGACAGGCACAAGCTCGCCAAGGCATACAACCTCTTCGGGCAGGTGACCAAGGGCATGGACGTGGTCGGCGAGATCCGCCAGGGCGACGTGATGCGCACCGTGTCCATGAACGAGGAGTAGCGCCATGTCCGGCGAGCGGCGGCTGATGTCCGTGCACGCGCATGCAGACGACGAGTCGATCACCATGGGTGGACTGCTCGCCATCTGCGACGACCAAGGCATCCGGACCGCCAATGTCTGCTGCACCGATGGCAAGCTGGCCACCATCGTCGCCGCGGACATGCCCGAGGAGACCACGCGGCCGCACCTCGCCGAGATTCGCGAGCGGGAGCTGCGCGCCGCGTGCGCCATCCTCGGCGTCGATGAGGTGCACTTCCTCGGCTACGGCGATTCCGGCATGTGGGGCGCGGACACCAACCAGCTTCCTGATGCTTTCTGGAAGGCGGACGTCAACGAGGCGGTCAGCCGCATGGTCGCGGAGATCCGCCGCTTCCGCCCGCACGTCGTGGTCACCTACGACGGAATCGGCGGCTACGGCCATCCCGACCACATCCAGACCCACCGAGTCACTCTGCTCGCAGTCGAGGCCGCCCACCAGAAGTCGCTCTACCCCGAGGCCGGAGAGCCCTGGCGCGTGTCCAAGCTGTACTACACCTCGATCCCGGTCTCCTTCCTGCGCAAGGCGAGCGACCTGGCCAAGCAGATGGGGATGCCGCCCCCGTTCGGGGTCGAGAACCCCGAGGACCTGCCCTTCGTCACGCCGGACGACTGGATCACCACCCTGGTCGATGTGCGCAACGGGATCAGGCGCAAGCGCCAGGCGATGATCGCCCATCACAGCCAGATCGGCCCCAAC
>JALYTM010000023.1 GCA_030854305.1 Candidatus Dormiibacterota bacterium | reverse complement strand
ACGCTGCTCATCGTCTCCTTCGGTGTCTTCTTCGCCGTCCACAGCCTACCCGGCAACGCGTTCATCAGCGACCGCGTCCACGGCAGGGCACTGCAGCTGCTGCTCCATGAGTACGGTCTCGACAAGCCCATCGTGGCGCAGTACTGGACCTTCCTGACCAACGCGCTGCACGGCGATTTGGGTATCTCGCTGGTCACGCGCGGCACACCGATCACACCGACGGTGATGCGGGAGCTGAGCGTGAGCGCTGAGCTGGGCGGCACCGCGCTGATCATCACCATCGGGCTGGGCGTGACGCTCGGGGTGCTCGCGGCCATCCGCCAGAACACGTGGGTCGACTACCTGCTGACCACCCTGGCGGTCATCTTCTACAGCGTCCCAAGCTTCGTGCTCGCCAGCCTCGGTATTCTCTTCTTCGGCTTCTTCCTCTTCAACGTCACCGGCGGCCACTTCTTCTATCCCGACGTCTGGACCGGCACCTACGGCACGCTGGTGCAGCTGTCGTTGCCGGCGGTCGTGCTGGGGCTGTACACATCCGGCCAGGTGACGCGCATCACCCGCGCCAGCATGCTCGAGGTGATCCAGCAGGACTACGTCCGCACCGCGCGCGCCAAGGGCCTGAAGCCGCGCACCATCACCATTCGGCACGCACTCCGCAACGCGTTGGTCCCGGTGGTGTCGATCCTCGGGCCGCTGGTGATCGGCATCATCGCGGGCAGCGTGGTCATCGAGAACATCTTCGGCATCCCCGGGCTGGGCAAGGAGTTCGTCAGCAGCATCACCCAGCACGACTACAACATCACCGTGGCCGTGTTCACCATCTACGCCCTTCTGATCGGCTTCGCCAACCTCGCCGTCGACGTCGTGTACGCCTTCGTCGACCCACGGATCCGGTACTGATGGCGACTGTCATCACCGCCGTCACCGAGGAGTACGCAGGTGGGACGGTCGCCCGCGAGCAGGTCAGCCTCTGGCGCGATGGTTGGCGCCGGCTGCGGCGCAACAAGCTTGCGCTGGCCTCCGTGGTGTACCTGGCGATGCTGGCGACCGTCGCGGTGGTGTCGTTCGTGTGGACTCCATACAACCCCAACCTGATCGGGGTGTGCGGTGGGTTCGACGGCCCCAGTCGGGCGCACCTGCTGGGCTGCGACGACCTCGGTCGTGACCTGTTGAGCAGGCTGATGTCCGGGTCGCAGAGCTCGCTGGCGGTGGGGCTGGCGACAGCCTTCGCAGTGCTCGTCCTCGGCGTCGTGGTGGGGCTGGTCTCGGGCTACTTCCGGGGCGCGCTGGACGCCGGGATCAGCTTGGTCATCAACGTGTTCTACGGCATCCCGGCTCTGTTGGTGGCACTGGTGCTGTACATCCTGCTGGGCCCCGGCCTGGTCAACATCATCATCGCCATCTCTGCGACGATCTGGATGGACATGGCCCGCTTGGTGCGCGGCCAGGCACTGGCCATCCGCGAGCGTGAGTACATCGAGGCGGCGCGCGCCGGCGGAGCGCGCGCCGGCAAGATCATCTTCGGTCACATCTTCCCCAACTCCCTCGGGCCGGTGATCGTGCAGGCCACGTTCGTCATCCCGGTGGCGATCCTCACCGCGGCATTCCTCAGCTTCCTGGGGTTCGGCGTGCCGCCGCCACAGGCCGACTGGGGCGGCATGGCCAGCGAGGGGTTGCCCGCCCTGCAGTTCGACCCCTTGATCCTGCTGTGGCCGTCGCTCGTGCTCTCGGTTACGCTTCTGGCTTTCAACTTCCTCGGCGACGGTCTCCGCGACGCCTTCGACCCTCGCCAGAAGCGGTGACATCGACGAGCACTCCGTTCAGGGGGCGAAGGTGACCGACCCGGTTCTGCAGGTGAACAACCTGAGCACGTCCTTCTTCACCGACGACGGCGAGGTCAAGGCGGTGCGTAAGGTGACCTTCGACCTGCAGGCGGGTGAGACGCTGGGCCTGGTGGGCGAGTCCGGCTGCGGCAAGAGCGTCACCGCGATGTCGATCCTGGGGCTGGTGTCACGCCCGGGACGCGTGGTCGGCGGCGAGATCCTGTTCAAGGGAAAGGACCTTCTCAAGATCTCCGCTGAGGGTCTGCGGAAGGTGCGCGGTCGCGACATCGCGATGATCTTCCAGGACCCGCTCAGCTCGATGAACCCGGTGCTCCGGGTCGGCTACCAGATCGACGAAGCCATGCTGGCGCACGACAAGATTCCCAAGGACCAGGTGCCGCAACGAGACATCGAGCTGCTGCGCCAGGTCCGCGTGCCCGATCCCGAGCACCGCATCAAGGACTACCCGCACCAGTTCAGTGGTGGCATGCGCCAGCGCGCCATGATCGCCATGGGGCTGTCCAACAAGCCCGACCTCCTCATCGCCGACGAGCCGACCACCGCGCTCGACGTCACCGTGCAGGCGCAGATCCTCGAGCTGCTGCGCGACCTCAACCAGCAGCTGGGCACCTCGATCGTGCTGATCACGCACAACCTCGGCGTGGTTGCGGGGCTGTGCAGGCGGGTGATCGTGATGTACGCCGGCGAGATCGTCGAGGAAGGGTCGGTCGAGCAGATCTTCGAGAACCCGCAACACCCGTACACGTGGTCGCTGCTGCGTTCTCTGCCGCGCATCGACGCCAGCCGCCGTGAGCGCCTGCGCTCCATCGAGGGGCTGCCGCCCGACCTCATCGCGTTGCCGCCGGGGTGCAAGTTCAGTCCGCGCTGCCCCTACCGTGTGGAGAGGTGCTTCACCGACGACCCGGTGCTGGAGCGGATCAACAGCTCGCAGCAGGTGGCCTGCTGGGTGACCATGGAGCGGGCCTACGCCGAGATGGGTGCGCGCGACATCACCGACACCCGGCCCGGCGCCGCCAGCGGCGTGCGACCGCCGAAGGACCTGGTCGCGGCGGATGGCCAAGGCGCTCTTGCAGCCGCAGCCCTCGACCCGGTGGACAGCAGCGATGACTAGCGCGGGGACGGTGATGGAACCGGGGCCTGCAGAAACTCGCACGCCGCTGCTCAAGGTCACCGACCTGGTCCGTCATTTCCACGCCGGGGTGGGGGCCAGCGTCAAGGCGGTCGACGGGGTCAGCTTCGAGGTGTACCGTGGCGAAACCCTCGGCCTGGTCGGTGAGTCGGGCTGTGGCAAGTCAACCCTCGGCCGTCTGATCACCCAACTGATCCCGGTGACGTCGGGCTCGGTGGAGTTCGACGGCGTCGAGCTGACCGGCCTGCGCGGCGAGAAGCTGCGTCAACAGCGCAAGCACCTGCAGATCATCTTCCAGGACCCGTTCGCTTCCCTCGACCCCCGCATGACCATCGGGGACATCATCGCCGAGCCGTTGGTGAACTTCCGGATCCTGCGCGGCAAGGCCAAGGATGCGCGGGTCCAAGAGCTTCTCCGCGTGGTCGGGCTCAACCCCTACTTCAACAACCGCTACCCGCACGAGTTCTCCGGCGGCCAGAGGCAGCGCATCGGCATCGCCCGCGCCCTTGCGCTGAACCCCAAGCTGATCGTCTGCGACGAGCCGGTGTCGGCGCTGGACGTGTCGATCCAGGCGCAGATCATCAACCTGCTCGAGGACCTTCAGCGGGAGTTCGACCTCACGTACCTGTTCATAGCCCATGACCTGTCGGTGGTGCGCCACATCAGTGACCGTGTGATGGTGATGTACCTCGGCAAGATCGTCGAGGTGGCGCCCAGTGAGGGGCTGTACCAGTCGCAGTCGCACCCCTACACCAAGGCGCTGCTGTCGGCCATCCCCGTGCCCGACCCCCGCATCGAGTCCAAACGGCGGCTGGTGGAGCTGAGCGGGGAGATCCCCTCACCGCTCAACCCGCCGTCCGGATGCCGGTTTCACACCCGCTGCCCGATCGCAGTCGTGCCCGGCGTCTGCGCCGACGTCGAGCCCGCGCTGGAGCTGAAGCCGGACGGGCATCTCGCCGCCTGCCATTTCTCCGATCGGGTGATGAACCAGGTCTGAGCCGGCCACCGGGAACAAATCACCCCGACGGGGGATGGCGTGATCGCATTGCGGTCGCTACTGTTGCACTGAGTCGCGGACCAGAAAAGGTTGAGGTATGCGCGCGCGCACCTCGGCCGACATCGCGCCCGTCTTGGGCCAAACGGAGGAGGAACACCCTTGCGTCTACCTTTGATCGCCGCGTCGAGTCGCGGAGGAAGGCTGCGCGTGGCCGGCATCGGCCTCGCCGCGGTGGCCGTCGCCGCCTGCGGCAGCACCACCAGCAGCAGCCCCAGCAACTCGGCCGCCGCCGACCTGTTCGACCCCGCCTCTTTCAACACCTCGAGTGTGTCCTGGCTGGCCGCCAACCAGAATGCGAGCGGCTCCCCGGTGACGGGTGGCACGCTGACCATGGCCGGCAGCACCGACGTCTCCTCCGGCCTCGACCCGCAGGCCGAGTACGAGACAGTCGGCTTCCAGATCCTGCGCGCCACCTCGCGCCAGCTGGTGTCGTACGCCTCGTCGACCAACATCGTCACCTCGGACAGCCTCGTGCCTGACGCGGCGTCGAGCATGCCGACGGTGAGCTCGGATGGGCTGACCTACACGTATCACCTGCGCAGCGGTCTGATGTGGAACACCACGCCACCGCGCGCGGTGACCTCGCAGGACTTCCTGCTCGGCATGAAGCGGATCTGCGACCCGACCGTCGCTCCCAGCGGCAATCCCGGCTACTACAACGCCGAGGTCGCCGGCTTCAGCTCGTACTGCTCCGGCTTCGAGGCCATGGACCCGGCGTCGACTCCCGCGGCGCGCGCGGCGTACGTCAACGGCCACTCGATCTCCGGGATCACCACCCCGGACTCGTCGACGATCGTGTTCACGCTGACCGCCCCCTCGGTGGACTTCAACAACATCATCGCGCTGCCCTTCGCGTCGGCTGCGCCCGTTGAAGACCTCAGCTACACCCCGTTGACCGCGGGCACCAGCGGCGGCATGCCCCTGTACTCCGACGGGCCCTACGCGGTCACCACGTACGACGTGGGCCACGAGATCGACCTGACCAAGAACGCCTCGTGGAGCCAGTCGACCGACCCCATCCGCCACGCGTACCTCGACGGCGTCAAGCTCAAGGTGGACCTGAGCGGCAGCGCCGCCGAGTCCGAGGTGCAGCAGGACATCGCGGCCGGCACCACCGACCTGTCGTGGAACACCACCGTTCCGACCGCGAACCTGGCCAGCCTCGCCAACCCCCACGATCCCCGTTTCGGTTCCTTCCCGACGCCGGGCAACACCAACCCCTACCTGGTGTTCAACGTCAACAGCGGGAACAACGGCGGCGCCCTGACCAAGGTCGCCGTGCGGCAGGCGCTGGAGTACGCGCTCGACAAGGTGGCCCTGACCAAGATCTACGGCGGCCCGGACTTCAACCAGCCGCTCAACCAGGTGATCGCCCCGGGAGCCCAGGGCTACCAGCAGTTCAACCCGTACCCGACCCCCGGGAACCAGGGTGACGCAGCCAAGTGCAAGCAGCTGCTGGCGGCTGCCGGTGTCAGCAACCTGGTGCTCAAGGACTACTACCGTGACAACGGCAAGCACCCGTCGATCTTCCAGGAGGTGAAGAACGACTTCGCCAAGTGCGGCGTGACCGTCAACGGGACACCGATCTCCCAGGGCTACTACGGCTCCAAGGGCATCGGGGTCTCTGCAGCGACCACTGCCGCCGGCCAGGCCCAGCTCGCCGCGGGCGCGTGGGACCTCACCGAGCCCGGATGGGTGCCCGACTGGTTCGGCAACACCAACGGCCGGTCGATCCTCCCCGACATCCTCAGCGGCATCTCGTTCCCCGGCAGCGACTGGGGCGGGTACGACAACCCGGCGGTGGACGCGCTCATCACCCAGGCGGAGAGCGCCACCTCCCAGTCGGCAGCAGCTGCGCTGTGGCACCAGGCTGACCAGAAGGTCATGGCGGACGCTCCGTTCATCCCCTTCATGACCCAGCTCACCCCACTCATGCGTTCCACCCGCGTCCACAACGCGATCTTCCTGCCCTTCAGCGACTCGTACGACCTCACCCAGATCTGGCTCTCGAGCTAGGCCTCACAAGGCACTGACGCGCTCCGGATGCCCGCCGCCTAGTGCGGCGGGCATCCCTGCGCTAAGGTTCCCCCCACATGACCCTGCTCACCGTCGAGAACCTCACGGTTTCCTTCCCGACGTCGGACGGCGTCGTACGGGCCGTTCGTGGCCTGTCGTTCGAGGTTGACACCGGGAAGACGCTCGGTGTGGTGGGGGAGTCGGGCTCCGGCAAGTCGGTCAGCGCGCTGACCATGCTGGGGCTCAACCCCGGCGCCGACATCACCGGCTCGGCCACGTTCGACGGCAAGAACCTGCTGACCATGTCGCAGGACGACCTGCGCTCCATTCGCGGCGCTGAGGTGGCGATGATCTTCCAGGATCCGCTGTCGAGCCTCCACCCGCACTTCCGCGTCGGTTGGCAGATCGCTGAGTCGATCCAGGAGCACACCAAAGCCAACCGCGACCAGGCCAGGAAGCAGGCCATCGAGCTGCTCCGCCTGGTCAACATCCCTCAGCCCGAGCGCCGCGTGGACGCCTACCCGCACGAGCTGTCCGGCGGCATGCGTCAACGCGTGATGATCGCCATGGCGCTGGCGTTGAAGCCGAAGCTGCTCATCGCCGACGAGCCCACGACCGCGCTGGACGCCACCGTACAGGCGCAGCTGATCGAGCTGCTGGTACAGATGCAGAAGGAGGTCGGGATGGCGATGATCATCATCACCCACGACCTCGGCGTGGTCGCCACCGTTGCCGACGAGGTGCTGGTGATGTACGCGGGACGCGCCGCCGAGCGCTCACCGGCGCGCTCCATCTTCCATCAGCCGCACCACCCTTACTCGCGCGGTCTGCTGGGCTCGATCCCGTCCGTCGCCGGCCTCGGCCGCCGGCTGATCCCCATCGTGGGACAGCCGCCCAGCCTGATCCGCCTCCCCACCGGCTGCGCCTTCCATCCGCGCTGCCCGTTTGCGATGGACAGGTGCATCGACGAGCAGCCCGAGCTGGTTGCCGCCGGGGAGGACCCGCAGCATACCTCGGCGTGCTGGCTGCCCTCCGAGCTGGTGGGGACCGGCGTCGCCGTCGACACAGCCCGGAGGCGGTACGCAGACGCTCATCGCGGCGAGCGCGCAGCCCGTCTGCCCGGAGTGGTCGCCGACCGGCAGGAGACACCAGCCTATGCCTGAGGCGACCGACCCCGACATCCTCGTCGAGCTCGACAACGTCGTCAAACACTTTCCGATCAAGCGCGGCGTCTTCTTCAAGCGTCAGATCGGCGCCGTGCAGGCGGTCAGTGGCGTCAGCCTCCAAGTGCGACGGGGCGAGACGCTCGGCCTGGTCGGGGAGACGGGGTGCGGCAAGTCCACCCTGGCCCGCTGCATCACCCGGCTGTACCCGATCACATCGGGGCGGATCACGTTCGACGGCAGCGACATCAGCAACCTCAACCGCAATGCCATGCGCCCCTTCCGCCGCGGCATGCAGATGATCTTCCAGGACCCGTACGGGTCGCTCAACCCGCGCCGCCGGGTGGGGTCGATCATCGGCGACCCGCTGATCATCCACAACATCGCCAAGGGGGCGGAGCTGAAGAAGCGCGTGCAGGGGCTGATGGAGGTGGTGGGACTCAACCCCGAGCACTTCAACCGGTTCCCGGCCGAGTTCTCCGGTGGTCAGCGACAGCGCATCGGCGTGGCCCGCGCGCTGGCCCTGCGGCCCAAGCTGATCGTCTGCGACGAGCCGGTGTCGGCGCTGGACGTGTCGATCCAGGCGCAGATCATCAACCTGCTCGAGGACCTGCAGGGTGAGTTCGGGCTGACGTACATCTTCATCGCCCACGACCTCTCGGTGGTGGAGCACGTCAGCGACCGCGTCGCGGTCATGTACCTCGGCAGGGTGGTCGAGGTCGCCGACGTCAATGAGCTGTACCACCATCCGCGGCACCCCTACACCAAGGCGCTGCTGTCGGCGTCGGTGGTCGCCGACCCCGATCGAGCCCGGTCGCGGGACCGCATCATCCTCAGCGGGGACGTTCCCTCGCCGATCAACCCGCCGTCGGGCTGCCGCTTCCACACGCGCTGTCCCAAGGCGCAACCCGTGTGTTCTGAACAGGATCCACTGCTGGAAACGAGGGAGGGCGACGTGGCTACCCACCGCACCGCGTGTCACTTCCCGGTCAAGGACGGTGAGAAGCTGACCGGGGCCCGGGCCGAGCTGTTGCAGGCCGTGGAAGCGTACGTGGCGGAGACACCGGCATGAGCCTGGCAACTGTCGGCCCCACCGAACAGGCCGCCGGCATCGATCCCGCCGTCGGTGGCACCGCGATCCAGGGTCGCTCGCCGCTGCGACTGTCGTTCGATCGCCTGCGCCAGGATCGGGTGGCGGTGATCTCGCTGGCGATGATCCTCCTGATGGTGGTGCTGGCGCTGGCCGCGCCGCTGGTGGCCGCGCTGACCGGGCACGGGCCCATCGACGCCAACCTCGACAACGGAACCGACGCCACCGGTCAGCCACTGGCACCCGGCACCCACGGCTACGTGCTCGGCACCGACCAGCTTGGTCGCGACATCCTGGTGCGCATCGCCTACGGCGCCCAGATCTCGCTGCTCGTCGGGGTGGTCGCCACCTTGCTGGCCATGGTCGTCGGAGTCGTCCTGGGTCTGCTCGCGGGCTACTACGGCGGGGTGATCGACTCAATCCTCGGACGGCTGATGGACGTGGTGCTGTCGTTCCCGTACATCCTCTTCGCTGTCGCGCTGGTGTCGGTGTTCGGCGCCAGCCTGACGCTGACCATCCTGGTGATCGCATTCTTCTCATGGGCGGCAATCGGGAGAATTGTGCGCGGCCAGGCGCTGTCGCAACGCGAGAAGGAGTACGTGGAGGCCGCTCACTCGATGGGTGCCAGCGACATGCGGATCATGTTCGTCGACATCCTGCCCAACCTGGTGGCGCCGGTGATCGTTCTGGGGACGCTGCTGATCCCGGTGGCGATCGTCTTCGAGGCCACCCTGTCCTACCTCGGCCTGGGCATCACCGCCCCGACGGCATCGTGGGGCAACATGCTCTCCGACGCCCAGGGAAGCGGCTATGGTGACTGGTGGTTCTGGTTCTTCCCGATGCTGTTCCTGCTTCTCACCACGCTCGGGTTCAACCTGCTCGGCGACGCGGTTCGTGACGCGCTTGACCCGCGCGCGGAGCGCATCTTCGCCACCAAGCGGAAGAAGGCGAAGGTCAAGAAGGCGAAGGCGGCAGCGGTATGAGCCGCTTCCTGATCCGCCGCGTCATCTTCGGGATCTTCACCCTGTGGGTGATCGTCACCCTGGTCTTCCTGCTGTACTTCGTGGCTCCGCACGACGTGGCCCGTCAGCTCGCGGGCCGCGCCGCGACCCCGGCCCTGCTGCAGAACATCCGCCACCAGTTGGGCCTCGACCTGCCCTTGCTGACGCAGTACTGGCACTTCCTCGGGCGGGTGGTCCACTTCGACTTCGGCACGTCGTACATCAGCCGCATCCCGGTGACGTCGATCATGCTGCGGGCCATCCCCGTCGACATCTCGCTGGCGATCGGGTCGGCGATCATCTGGCTGGCGATGGGCATCAGCATCGGGGTGCTTGCGGCACGCCGTCCGCGCAGCCTCTGGGACCGCGGTGCCACCCTCTTCGTCCTCGCCGGCATCTCGATGCCGACGTTCATCCTCGGGCTGCTCATGCTCTACGTGCTCTTCTACATCCTCACGCTGCATGGGATCACCATATTCCCGCAGGCGGGCACATACACCGGGTTCACCAACAACCCGCTGCAATGGGCGCGCGGCCTGATACTGCCGTGGTTCACGCTGGCGCTGGTCACCGCCGCCACATACTCACGACTGACGCGCAGCTCGCTCCTGGAGACGCTCGGTGAGGACTACATCCGCACCGCGCGCGCCAAGGGTCTCAGTGAGCGACGGGTGGTGTACCGCCATGCGCTGCGCAGCGCACTGACCCCGATCGTCACCCAGTTCGGCATCGACCTCGCCACCGTGCTCGGCGGCGCGGTGGTGACCGAGAGCGTGTTCGGCCTGCCCGGGCTGGGGCGCGCCGTCATCCAGTCGATCGGGACCCAGGACTTGCCGGTGGTGATCGGCATCGTCTTGGTGGCGTCGCTGTTCGTGGTGGTGGCCAACATCGTGGTGGACGCGTTCTACGCGGTGCTGGATCCGCGGGTGCGATTGGCGTAGCGCGGCGCTGGCTGCGCGGTGCTGCTAGGGACCTGTGGCAGGGCGCCGCGCGGC
>JALYTM010000282.1 GCA_030854305.1 Candidatus Dormiibacterota bacterium | reverse complement strand
ACCCCAGGCCGCCGCCGAGGTGCGCAGCTCGTCGATGAGCCGGTCGAGCGCACGGGGGAAGGTGCGCACCCGGTCAAGCGGCTGCACAACACCGCCGCGCAGCTCGAGAATCGGCTTGATGTTCAGCATCGACCCGAGGAGCGCCCGGGCTCCGCCGATCCGGCCGCCGCGTCGCAGGTACTCGAGGCTCTCGACCGTGAACACCAGCTGCTGCGTCTCCCCGACAGCCGCCGCGATCGCCTCCAGGTCGTCGGGGCCGGCCCCGGCAGCCGCGGCCCGGCTCAGGGCGTCGACGACCTGGCGGTGAGTCGGCCCCACCGTCCGCGTGTCGATCACCCGGATGTCGAGGTCGGGGAGCGCGGCTCGGGCCTGCGCGGCAGAGCTGTACGTGCCGCTCATGTCGGCTGAGATGGTGGTGCAGACGATCGGCGCCCCGTCGCGCCCGACCTCGGCGAACACCGCCTCGAACTCCGCCGGGGTCGGCTGCGAGGTGCGTGGCACCACCGGCGAGCTGCGCATGCGCGCGTACAGCGTGGCCGGGTCGATGTCGACGCCGTCGGCGAACACCTGGTCGCCGATGATCACCTTCAGCGGCACGATGGTGATGCCCAGCTCCTCCGCCTGGTCGGCGGCGAGGTCGCAGGTGCTGTCGGCGATCAAGTGGACTGAGCTCACCGCGCAAGGGTAACCAGCGGCAGGGCGGTTGTACCGGAACGGGCCGGCGCGCTCCGTCGGACGGGTTCCTACAATGCGCTCCCTGATGCTGCTCGCTGTCGACATCGGCAACACCAACATCGTGGTCGGCGTCTTCGACGGGGACCGGCTGGTTGCGGACTTCCGGCTGCACACCGACGAGCGTGCCACTGGCGACGAGCTCGGGCTGACCGCCACCGACCTGCTCCGCCGCCGGGGCATCGACGTCGGCGCCATCGATGCGGTCGCGGTGGCCAACGTGGTCCCGCCGCTGGCGCGGTCGGTCGATGAGATGTCCCGGGTGTACTTCAAGCGCGTGCCGCTGGTGGTGGGACCCGGCATCCGGACCGGGGTCAGCATCCGGTACGAGGATCCCCGCCTCGTCGGCGCCGACCGGATTGCCAACGCCCTGGCCGGCCGGCACCTGTACGGCGCCCCGGTCATCCTCCTCGACTTCGGCACGGCGACCACCTTCGACGCGGTCTCGGCGTCGGGGGACTACCTCGGCGGGGCGATGGCGCCGGGGATCCTGATCAGCCTGGATGCCCTGGTGAGCAGGGCGTCCAAACTCAACCGCGTCGAGCTGGCGGCTCCGCTGTCGGTGATCGGTCGCAGCCCGCAGGCGTCGATGCAGGCCGGCTTCGTGTACGGGTACGTCGGGCTGGTGCAGGGCATCGTGGGCCGGATGCGGTCGGAGATCGGTTCCGAGGCACGGGTGATCGCCACCGGTGGCCTGGCCGAGCTGTTCGCGCCGCTGATCCCGGAGATCGAGGCGGTCGACCCGCACCTCACGCTGGTGGGGCTGCGGCTGATCTACGCCCTGAACTCGGGCTGAGCGCGGGGAGATCGACCCCTCACCCGTAAGATCGCGCCCATGGCACTGGCGACCGCTCCCGCACCACCCGCTCTGCGCTTCGGCGCGCTGGCGCTGCGCTCGCCGGTGTTGATCGCCCCCATGGTCGGGATCACCGACGCGCCCTGCCGCGCCCTCGCCATGGAGCTGGGCGCCGGGCTGGTGAGCACGGAGATGGTCGCCGCCGAGGCGGTGGTCCGCAGCCACGATGCCGCCCTCCATCTCCTCGACTTCCCGCCCGGTGTCAGCCCGGTCGGAGCCCAGCTGGTGGGGTGCGACCCCGCCGTGATGGCCGACGCCGCCCAGGTGTGCGTCGAGCGCGGTGCCATGACCGTCGACGTCAACCTCGGCTGCCCGGTCAAGAAGGTGGTGGGGCGTGGCAGCGGCGCAGCGCTGGCCCGCGACATCGCCGCCACCGCGCGGGTGCTCGGAGCCATGGTCGATGCGGTCGACGTCCCCGTCACCGCCAAGATGCGCCTTGGCTGGGACAGCACCTCGATCAATGCACCCGACCTTGCGCGCGCCCTCCAGGACGTTGGCGTCGCCGCCGTCACCGTGCACGGGCGCACGCGCTGCCAGGCCTACGCCGGCGAGGCGGACTGGAACGAGATCGGGCGGGTCAAGGACGCCGTGGCGATCCCGGTCATTGGCAGCGGGGACGTCGAGGACCTGCACGTGGTGGAGCAACGGGTTCGCGATGGAGTGGTCGACGGCGTGGTCATCGCCCGGGGCATGCTGGGGAACTTCTGGCTGATCCGGCAGGCGACGCACCTCCTCGCCACCGGCGAGATGCTCGACGACCTCGACTTTCCGTCGAGGATCGCGCTCAGCCGGCGCCACCTGGCGATGCTGACCACCTACCACGGTCCCGACCGCGCACTGCGGATCGGCCGCAAGTACGTCGCCTGGTCGATCAAGGGCTGCAACGGCGCCGCCCGTCTTCGCGCTGCGGTTCAGGGTCTTGACTCGGTTGCCGCGGTCGATGCGCTCTTCGACGAAGCGCTGCGCGCCGGCCTCGGTCCGCAGGGCTGGTTCCGGCCCATCTTCACCAGCGGCGAGGGATGACCGCCCCCCCGCGGCTCGGCGAGCCGGTGGAACTGCCCTGGTGGGTGGTCCCGCTGGCGATCCCACCGCTGCTGGTGGGCATCATGGGGCTGGTTCTGAGCGCCCCCGTGTGGGCGCACCTGTTGGTCCTTGCGGCCTCCGTCCTGGTGCTGGCCCTCCTCCTGGCCATCGCGGTGCGGGTCGGCAGCAGCAGCATGCAGAGCGTCTGGATCAGCGTGATCTACGCGTTCTGGGCGTTCGTAGTGGTGGTGTGGGGAGTGGTGGTGGCGACGACTCCCGCTTGACACTGCGCGTGAGTGGGGTCTTCGTGTGCGACGGGGGGACGGGGTTGTCTCGTCAGCGAGTTCTGCAGCGGCCGAAGGAGCGGAGTGCTCTCCAGTGGAG
>JALYTM010000281.1 GCA_030854305.1 Candidatus Dormiibacterota bacterium | reverse complement strand
CGGCATCGCCCGCGGCGATGCCGGTGACCAGCGCGCCTCCAGCGGAGTCGGTGACGTCGAGGCCCAGGATCCCACTGTGCCCGGACTGCAAGTAGGGGGACACGACGTGGTTGACGATCTGGTTGGCGATGCCAATCGCGGTGTTGATCGGGATGGCCTCGCCGAACCTGTTGCCATCCGCCGCCGGCTGGTTGGGATTGGTACCGGCGGTGTTCATGCCGATGACCGCCCCCGCTGTGTTGAGAAGCGGTCCACCGGAATCACCCGGCTCAAGGGGCGCGTCGACACCGATCATCCCGTTCAGCGTCTCGATGAGCCGGCCGCCGTCGCCGGTTACGCTGAGTGTCTCGTCAAGGGCGGTGACGCTGCCCGACACGGACACCGGGCTGCCGTTGTGCCCCTGGGCGTTGCCCATGGCGGTCACGGCGTCGCCCGCGGCCACCACCCCGGATGTCTCGATGCGCACCGAGGGCAGTTGCGTCGCGCCCTCCATGCGGATCACCGCGACATCGTGGATTGGGTCGACCCCGAGAACGGTGGCGCGGTACACCCGCCCGGTGCCACCCACCTGGGCCACGAGATCCAGCGTTCCCGCCACCACGTGGTTGTTGGTCAGAACGAGGCCGTCAGATCGGATGATCATCCCGGTGCCGGCGACCGACCCTCCGACCACGTGACCGTCGATGTTCACCACCGCGTGGGCCACGTCGGTCGCCGCCGATGGCCCGCCGGCAGCTGCCGCATCGGGCGAGCCGGCGCTGCCGCAGGCGGACGTCAGCACCACAACAGAGCCGGCCATGCCGGTGACCAGGGCCGCGGCGAGGCGCCCTCGCCGACTGCTCACTGGTTCGACGGGGCCACGACGGCAGACGCGTTCGGGGCCACGTCAATGACCGAGGCGAGCTTCCCGGCCACGACGTCGATGACATACAGCTTCTGGGTGGCGCTGTCCAGGACGTAGGCGCGCGATCCGTTCGGAGTCAGCTGCAGTTCTCCGGGGCGAGAGCCCACCGCGATCGACGACGTGGTCGCCAGCGTTGCGGTGTGAAGCAGGAGCACTGCGCCACCGGTGTTCTCGACCGCAACCAGCGTGTCGTCGTCCGGGGTCGGCAGAAGGGCGACGATGTTCCCTGTCTCCGCGTGGCTCAGGACGACCGTGTCGGTGCCCGGATCAATCTCCTGAAGGACGTGGTTGGCCAGGACGATGATCACCTTGCCCTGATTGCTCATCACCAGCCGAGGACCGGGCGCGACCGCGATCGGCGGACCGAGGCTGAGGTCATGCGTCCTCACCGGGACCACCGCAGCCGACGCGCTGCAGTTCGCGAACAGCCCGCTTCCATCCGCGGTGATGACGAGTTGCGTGGGGCTGCACGGCAGACGAATCGAGCCACGCACTCGCCACAGGTTCAGGTCGACGATGGTGATCGAGTTGGTTTGGTGGTTGTCGATGTACGCGGTCGCTCCATCCGGCGAGAGCGTCAGTCCTGACGGCGCGCCGCCGACGGCGAGCGGCGTGCCGGCCTTCGAGGACCTGGTGTCAACCGCGGTGAGGTAACCCGACTGGGTCCCGTCACCGAAGCTGAGAACGAGCAGGGTGTGGTGGTCCCGCGTCAGCACCGCTTCCGTTGGTACCCGTGCAACGTGAATGGGCGCACCGACCGTCTCTCCGTGCATGTCGAGGTGCTGGACGGAGTCCGAGAGAGTGTTGATGGCCCACGCCGTTGTCGAGTCGGAGGCGATGAGCACGCCGGACTGGTTACCGATCGGCAGGGAATGGCCGAACGTGCCTTGCGCGTTGAGAAATCTGACATTGCCGGCCGACGTCGGGAACAACACCCAGGCCTGCGCTCCCGCGTTCGACAGGATCAGGTCCGCGGGTGCGTTGGCGAGCTGAACGGTGGCGCCGGTCCGATGAGACGGAAGATCCACCGCCATCAGGCTTCGGTCGAGGACGTTGGCGACCCAGGCCGTGTTGCCGTCAGCTGAGATGGCCACACGCCCGGGATCTGCGCCGACCGCGACGGTGGCGACTGCGACCCTGCTGGTGAGGTCGACGATGCTCAGCGAGCGATCCAATGCGTTGGTGACCACCAGGAAGTGCCCGTTGGGGCTCATCGCCGCACTGGCGGGCCCGTGACCGACGGCGATCGGCGCTCCGACGGCCCGGGTGCGCGCGTCGACCGGGATGACCATACCCGCCTGGTTGCCGATACCGGCCTCCGTCACCCAGACCGTGGCTCCGTCCGGGGTGTACAGCGGGTCCATCGGGTCGTTCAGCCCCACCGCAACCGGCGAGGCGGCCCGTGTGGTGGTGTTGTAGAAAGCGATCACCCCGGGCTGTCCGGCGCTGCCGTAGGCCGCCAGCACAGCGGTCGGTCCCGTGGGCGCCTTGGTGAACGACGCGATTCCCTGGCCGAGCTGCATCGCCGGTCCTGGTGTGTTCGAGCTGGTGTCGATGGGGATCAACGACCCGGCCAGGTTGTCGACGACGTAGAGCGTCTTGCCGTCCGGTGACAGCTCCTCGTCGACCGGAAGCTTGCCGACCGGTATCGGCGTCAGCACCGTGCCGTGGGCGAGGTCGACGGGGATCACCTGGCCATGGCTGCTGTCGAGAAGGAACGCCTTGGTACCGTCGTGCGTCGTCACGATGGTGCTGGGGCTTCCTGGCAGCGCCATGCTCTGGGCGGCCCGTCCGCCGGTCAGCGACTCGAAGACGAGCACCGCGGGGCCGTTGTGGACCACGGCCACGGCGCCGCCGGGCGGGGCCGCAATCGCAGGTGGTGACGTCGAGGTCGCGTGCCCACGGACGAGGTACACGCCGAGACCGGCAACGACGACTGCGGCGGCGAGGCCGATGGCCGCCACCCGCTTGTTGGTGGGGAAGCCCACCCGGGCCGTTTTCGGGGCCTGGCCGCCGTCGGGCCGCGCCGACGGAAGCGGCAGGGGCATGACAGGCCCGCGTGGGGCGGTCGGTGGGGGCGGCTGCGGGTACGCTCGAGCCG
>JALYTM010000280.1 GCA_030854305.1 Candidatus Dormiibacterota bacterium | reverse complement strand
TGACCATCCTCACCCGTCGGACAGCCGACATGAACTCGCTGGTCAACGACATGCTGGTGGCGGCGCGCGTCGAAGACGGGTCGAGCACCTCGGTGGGCGAGCACACCGACCTGCGCGAGGTGGTCCGCCAGGCGTTCAGCAGCGTCGAGCCGCGCGCGGCGGACGGCCATTTCCTCGAGCTGGTGCTGCCCGACCAGCCGATCCTTGCCAGTGTCGACGTCGACCGCATGACACTGGCAATCCGCAACCTCGTCGACAACGCCGTGAAGTACTCGCCGCATGGCGGCGCCGTGCGCTGCGCGCTGTCCGTCAACCGGGGCTCCGCGGTGGTGCGGGTGAGCGACCACGGACTGGGCATCGCGGAGGAGGACCGCGACAAGCTCTTCAGCCGCTTCGGCCGCATCCTCACCACCACCAACTCCCACATCCCCGGCATCGGGCTCGGTCTCTACTTCAGCCGTGAGGTGGCCCGTCGCCACGGCGGTGACGTGGTGCTCGCCGAGAACGGCCAGGAGGTGACCGCCTTCGAGCTGACCCTTCCCTTGGTCCCTGCCGAGCGATAGCCGGCCAGGACGTCGCTTCAGCTGCGACGGAGCACCACCAGCGACCGGGCCGAGACGTGCACGGTGTCCGCGGCGTTGACCGTCACCGTCTCCGCCCGCGGCTCCGACCCGGTATCGACCAGCACCTCCCAACGCTGTCCCCACCCCGAGGGCAGGTGCCACTCGACGTCGTCGTGGTGCGAGGACAGGATGACCAGCAGCGTGTCGCCACGAATCGACTGTCCGTCCGGGGTGAGGTCGGGGATCTCGTCGCCGTTGAGCAGCATCGCCAGCGATCTCCGCTCCGGGTCGTCCCAGTCCTCCTCGGACATCTCGGCGCCTTCGGACGTCAGCCACACCACGTCCTTCCGCCGCTGACCGCGACCGACCTGCCCGGAGAAGAACTTCTGTCGCCGCAGCACCGGCTGCTCGGCGCGGATGGCGACCAGGCGCCGGGTGAACTCGAGCAGCGGTTGGTCGATCGCCTGCCAGTCGAGCCACGAGATCTCGTTGTCCTGGCAGTAGGCGTTGTTGTTGCCGCCCTGGGATCGGCCCAGCTCGTCGCCTGCCACCAGCATCGGACATCCCTCCGAGAGGATCAGCGTGGCGAGCAAATTGCGCTGTTGCCGCGCCCGCAGGGCGAGCACGTCGGGGTCGTCGGTCTCGCCTTCGACCCCGCAGTTCCACGAGCCGTTGTTGTCGGAGCCGTCGCGGTTCTCCTCGCCGTTGGCCTCGTTGTGCTTGTCGTTGTAGGACACCAGGTCGCGCAGCGTGAAGCCGTCGTGGGCGGTGACGAAGTTGATGCTGCTGAAGGGGGAGCGGCCGTCCCACGCGTAGAGGTCGCTGGAGCCCGTGAGGCGGTAGGCGAGCTCGCCGACGCCCGCGACCTGGCCGCGCCAGTAGTCGCGGACCGCGTCGCGGTACTTGCCGTTCCACTCCGCCCAGCGAACCGGGAAGTTGCCCACCTGGTACCCACCCTCGCCGACGTCCCACGGTTCCGCGATGAGCTTCACGTGGGCCAGCGTCGGATCCTGGTGGATGATGTCGAAGAACGCGGAGAGACGGTCGACGTCGTAGAACTGGCGCGCCAGTGCCGAGGCGAGGTCGAACCGGAACCCGTCGACGTGCATCTCGCTCACCCAGTAGCGCAGCGAGTCCATGATCATCTGGAGCGTCGACGGCGAGCCCGCATTGAGGCTGTTGCCGCAGCCGGTGACGTCGTAGTAGAAGCGCTCCTCGCCTTCGACCAGCCGGTAGTACGCGCGGTTGTCGACGCCGCGGAAGCACAGCGTGGGACCGAGCTCGTTGCCCTCGGCGGTGTGGTTGTAGACGACGTCGAGGATCACCTCGAGCCCTGCTGCGTGCAGCGCCTTGACCATCGCCTTGAACTCGTTGACCTGCTCACCGTCGTCACCCGAGCTGGAGTACCGAGCCTCGGGGGCGAAGTACCCGACGCTGTCGTAGCCCCAGTAGTTGCGCAGGCTCCGCTCCAACAGGTGCTGTTGGTCGACGAAGTGGTGCACCGGCATCAGCTCCACCGAGGTGATCCCGAGCGAGGTGAAATGCTCGATGGCGGCAGGGTGGGCCAGCCCCGCGTAGGTGCCGCGCAGCTCTTCCGGCACCCCCGGGTGACGCTTGGTGAATCCCTTGACGTGGGTCTCGTAGATGATCGTGTCGCTCCACGCCACGTCGGGCCGGTGCTCGCCGCTCCAGTCGAAGTCGCTGGCCACCACCACGCTGTGCGGCATGTGCAACGCGGAGTCGAGCTCGCTCATCTCCTCGTCGCCCTTGCCCCAGAGGTAGCCGAACACCTCCGGGCCCCAGTGAACCGCGCCCGAGATGGCGCGGGCGTAGGGATCGAGGAGCAGCTTGTGGGGGTTGTGGCGCTGTCCTCTCTCCACGTTGTAGGAACCGTGGACGCGGAAACCGTAGCGCGTGCCGGGGCCAATACGTGGAATGAACCCGTGCCACACCAGGTCGGTTCGCTCGATGAGGTCGTACGCCGCGAGCATGCCGCCCTCCGTGTCGAGAATGATCAGCTCGACGGCCTCGGCGTTGGACGCGTACAGCGCGAAGTTGGTGCCGTCGCTGCCGACCGAGGCACCGAGCGGGTAGGGGCGGCCGGGCCACGCAGTGAGGTTGCCCACGGTCACCCCACCCTCTCCAGCAGCGCTACCGGGAAACGGCTGAGCAGAGCGTCCATCCCCACTGTGCCGCCGTGGCCGGCATCGTCACAGAGGTTCCGCCACGTGCCGACGGGCAGCGGGATCATGGTGTCTCTCCACGTGCCGCGCCGCCGCAGAGTGCGTCGCGGCGCGATGGTCAGCACGGCGGCGGGGTCGCCGCGCGTGAAGGCGATGACATCATCCGCGAATGCGCCCTGGGCGCGTCCGGGGGCGTAGGCGCCGCGGTGGTCGAACGCTTCCGGGCGCCGCCGCCGGAGGCCCAGCGCGACGCGGATGAGCTGCAGCTTGGGCG
>JALYTM010000279.1 GCA_030854305.1 Candidatus Dormiibacterota bacterium | reverse complement strand
ATGCGCTGCCGGCGCGAACGGCAGCTGAGCGGAGGCGCCCGCGTCCGAACGGGAGAGCGAGATGTCCGGCATCACCGTGTACGGAGCCCCGTGGTGCCCCGACTGCCGCCGAGCCAAGAAGTTCCTCGGCGAGCAGCGGGTGCCCTACAGCTGGGTCGACGTCGACGTCGACCCCGCCGGCCTGGCGACGGTCGAGTCCATCCAGCGGGGCGGCCACACCATTCCCACCATCGTCTTCGACGACGGCAGCCACCTCATCGAGCCGAGCAACGAGGAGATGGCCCGCAAGCTCGGGCTCACCCTGGAGGCCAAGAGGGGCTGCTACGACCTCGCCATCATCGGCGGCGGACCGGCCGGGCTGGCGGCTGCCATCTACGCTGCCCGCGAGGGAATCGACGCCGTGGTGGTCGAGCGCAGCGCACTCGGGGGCCAGGCCGGGGTCACCGAAAGGATCGACAACTACCCCGGGTTTCCCGAGGGGATCGGTGGCGGCGAGCTTGCCGAACGTTTCATCGCGCAGGCGCGCCGCTACCAGGTCGAGCTGCTCAGCGCGGTGGGGGTGGAGTCGGTCAGCCGCGACGGGGACGACGTCTGCCTCCACCTGGGCGGCGGCCAGGAGATCCTGTCCCACGCCGCCCTGGTCGCGACCGGGTCGACGTATCGCCGCTTGGGGATCCCGGGCGAGGACGACCTGATCGGCGCCGGGGTGCACTTCTGCGCCACCTGTGACGGGCCCTTCTACCGGGGCGCCGACGAGCTGCTGGTGGTGGGTGGGGGCAACTCCGCGGTCGAGGAGGGCATCTTCCTGGGCCAGTTCGCCAAGCGCGTCCGCATCGTCGAACGCGGGCCCCACCTCAACGCGTCGCGACTGCTCCAGGAGAAGGTGGCGTCAGACCCGCGGTTCGTGGTCTCCACCGACACCACCGTGACCAAGCTGGTCGGCAACGGTCGCCTCCAATCCGTGGTGCTCAAGGGCCCGGAAGGTGAAGAGACGATCACCCCTGCCGCCGCCTTCATCTTCATCGGGCTCGATCCCAATACCGGCTTCCTCCGCGACAGCGGGGTCGACATCGACGAGCGCGGGTTCGTGCTCGCATCGGACACATTCGAGACCTCGATGCCGGGCCTGTTCGTCGCCGGCGACGTGCGCGCGGGATCCACCAAGCAGCTGGGGGCCGCGGTCGGGGACGGGATCGCCGCGCTGATCGCGGTGCGGTCCTTCCTGCAACGGCACCACCAGGTGGCCGTGCACCCGGTGAACTGACCGGTTCCGTCACGATCCGGTGATTGCCACAGACGCGTCGGGCGCATCGTCAAGACGCCGTCACACCGTCGCCATGGATGTGGTTTCCAAGGCCGTAGTGTGATGTCGTGCGTACCAACTCTCCTCTCCGCAGGCTCGGCTCCCCTCCGGCTCCGCGACGGGAGCTGGTGCCGCCGGCGGCCGTGCGCTTGGCGCAGGTCGCATTGGGCCTCCGAATCGGCGCCGTCCTCGGGCTGCTGATGTTGGGCGGACGATCGATCGGCTTCAACAGCGTTGAGGTGTCACCGTCGTTCAACGTGACGCTGCCCGATGCGACCGCATGGCTCGCGCTGGCGCCGTGGATCGTGGCGGCGAGCATCGTGGAGGTGGTGCTGGTGATGGGCCTGGGCAGGCTGAGCAACGTCTGCCGGCGCCTGGTGCTGGTCGCCGAGTCGGCGGTGATCGCCAGCTGCGTCCTGTACGCCGCCGCGGGCAACCGCGCGGCGCTGGTGGTCGTCGTCCCGGCGATCGCCGCGGTCGAGCTGCTCCGGGTCGGCTCCGTCCGGCACAGCTTCAACCGAGCCGCCGCGGCGCGGCAACTGATCGCTCGCAAGCTGGACCCCGTGCTCTTCGACGGCTACGGGATGCCCGACCTCTCCGCCGTCAAGGGCCGGCAGCTGGTCGGCTACCGCACCTGGGACGAGTCGGTCGACATGCCGCCCGCAGACAGGGTCAACGCGTAGCCGATCGCGGCTTCGCGGTGGCCCTCCAGGTCGAACGTGCCGACCCCGATGCGACGGCATCCTCGCGACTCGTAGAAGCGCCACGCCTCTGCCCGCGCCAGCGTCCACACCTCCATCCCGTCACAGCCCTGCCGGGTCAGCTCCGCGACCGAGCGGTCCCACAGCAGAGTGCCCACCCCACGTCCCTGTTCGGGAGGGGTGACGTAGAGCGCGGCCAGCTCGCCGGTGCTGCCGGCGCGAAGTCCGAGCGACGACAGGCCGATCAGCTCGCCAGCGCGGCGCGCAGCGACGTTGCCGAGATCCGACTGCCGGCCACCGACCCAGCTCCCGATGCCCTCGATGTCGCCGTCGAACAGCCGGTCGATCTCACGGCGCGTGAAGATGTGCCGGTAGGCATCGTGCCAGGCGGTGCGGATGAGGTGGACACCAGCGTCGCGCTCCCAGTCCCCGTCGGTCCAGCCGATCTCCACCACGCTCAATGGCGCGGAAGCACCTCGGAGCGGGTCAGCACCAGCTCGATGGACCGTTCCAGCCCAGCGGCGAACTCGCGACGCTGGGTGGCGACCTCGGCTTCGGTGACAGTGCGCCCGGCCACTCGCGCCGAGATCCACGGCGGCACCCCTCCCCCGATCAGGTCGGTGTCAACCCAGGCCGACACCGCAGCGCCGCCCTCGTCGACCCCGATCGAGGCCCGTCTGAGCGCCGAGATGTGATCGAGCAGCCGCCAGCTCTTGGACCACCGCCGCACCGTCGTACCCGGCGTCACCACCAGCCGGACCGGGTCGCTGACCACGGTGGTGCCACCCGGGGCCGACCGCAGCAGCAGCTCGCGGACAACGGCGTCGATGTCGCCGGCGACCAACCCCACCAGTGAGGGGGCGCGGTTGTCGAGGTCGGGGAAGACGTAGACCATGTCGGCCGATGTCATCGCCGCCACCGTCGACGCGTGGCGGCGGCAGAACACCTGGTCGCCCACCTCCCTGCCGTGCTCGACGCACCAAGCGGTCGCGCAGCGGCGGGACCGCTTGTCGACGTAGGCGC
>JALYTM010000278.1 GCA_030854305.1 Candidatus Dormiibacterota bacterium | reverse complement strand
GGCCTTGTCGGGGTCGGCGATGCTGCACAGTGCCCCACCCCCCACCGGGACCGACCCCAACGCGGCCAGAAACGCCTTCTGCAGGGCCGCTCCGAGGTCGACGTCGATGCCCATCACCTCACCGGTGGACTTCATCTCAGGACCCAGGACGGTGTCGACGTCGGTGAGGTTGACGGTCGAGAACACCGGTGCCTTGACCGCAACCAGGGGCCGCGGCGGGACCAGGCCGGTGCTCCAGCCCAGTGCCTGGAGGGTCTGGCCCTCCATCACACGGATGGCCAGGTCGACCATGGAAACACCGCTCACTTTGCTGAGGAACGGGACCGTGCGGGAGGCGCGGGGATTGACCTCGATGACGTGGGCCACTCCCCGGTAGACCACGAACTGGATGTTGCAGAGCCCGCGCACGCGCAGCGCACGGGCGATGCGCACCGTGTCGGCCACGATCTGGTCGCGCACCCCCGGCTCCAGGCGGGGAGCCGGGTACGCGGCCATCGAGTCGCCGCTGTGCACACCCGCTCGTTCGATGTGCTCCATGAGGCCGGGGATCACCACGGTCTCGCCGTCGCAGATGGCGTCGACATCCACCTCAGTGCCGAACAGGTACTTGTCGACGAGCACCGCGCCGCGACGCACCGACCCTTCGTCGGGCAGCACGGCCATGGCGGCGACGAGGTAGCGCTGCATCGCCGAGCGGCTGTGCACCACCTCCATCGCCCGGCCGCCGAGCACGTACGAGGGACGCACCAGCACCGGGTACCCGACGGTGTCCGCGATGGTCATGGCCTCGTCCATGTCCATCGTGGCGGCACCGCGAGGCTGCGCGATGCCCAGTGAGCGCATCAGCGCCTCGAAGGTCCGGCGGTCCTCCGCGGCGTCGATGGTGTCGACGTCGCTGCCGAGGATGGTGACCCCGGCGGTGTGCAGCGGACCGGCGAGGTTCACCGCCGTCTGGCCGCCGAACTGCACCACTACGCCGCGCGGTCGTTCGGCGGCGATCACCGACAGCGCCGACTCGGCGTCGAGCGGCTCGAAGTAGAGACGGTCGCTGCAGTCGAAGTCCGTGCTCACCGTCTCCGGGTTGCTGTTGATCATCACCGCTTCCGTGCCGCTTTCGCGCAACGCGCGCGCCGCCTGGACGCTGCAGTAGTCGAACTCGATTCCCTGGCCGATGCGGATGGGTCCGCTCCCCAGGACGACCACGGCAGACCCCGGCCGCACCGCCACCCGGGCCTCGTCCTCGGCCTCGTACGTGGAGTAGTAGTAGGGCGTCTGCGCCTCGAACTCGGCGGCACACGTGTCCACGCACTTGTACACCGGGCGTATCCCGGCCGTGGTCCGGCGGTCGCGAACGGCGGTCACCTCGTCGCCGCGCAGCTCGGCGATTCGCGCGTCGCCGATGGCCAGGTGCTTGGCCTCGCGCAGCAGCCGGTCGTCGAGCACTTCGATGCGCAACCGCTCCTCGCAGGTGACGATGGTGCGCAGGCGCTCGACGAACCATGGCGCGATGGTGGAGCGGGTCGAAACCTCCTCGACGCCGGCGCCGCCGCGGAGCGCTTCCATCACCGCCAGGATGCGGCGGTCGTTGGCGCTTTCGAGCAGCACCGGGTCGCGGAGCACCGCCGGCTCCGGACGCCGTTGTTCCAACGAGCGCAACGCTTTGTTGAAGGCAGCCTCGAAGCTGCGCTCGATGGCCATCACCTCGCCGGTGGACTTCATCTGCGTCCCCAGCCGGCGGTCGGCGTCGGGGAACTTGTCGAATGGCCAGCGCGGGATCTTCACCACGCAGTAGTCGAGGGCGGGTTCGAAGGCGGCGCAGGTCTTGCCCGTGACCGCGTTGGGGATCTCGTCGAGCCGGCGGCCGGCGGCGATCTTCGCGGCCAGCCGCGCGATCGGGTAGCCCGTCGCCTTGGACGCCAGTGCCGAGCTCCGCGACACGCGCGGGTTGACCTCGATGACGAAGTACTCGTGCGACTCCGGGTGCATGGCGAACTGCACGTTGCAGCCGCCGGCGATGCGCAGCGCCGAGATGATGCGAAGCGCGGCGCTGCGCAGCTGCTGATGCTCGCGGTCGGTGAGAGTCTGTGCGGGTGCCACCACGATGGAGTCACCGGTGTGCACACCCATGGGGTCGATGTTCTCCATGTTGCAGACGGTGATGCAGGTGCCGGCCGCGTCTCGCATCACCTCGTACTCGAGCTCACGCCAGCCGGCCAGCGAGCGCTCGATCAGCACCTGGCCGATCGGCGACGCGGCCAGCCCGGCGCTGACCCGCTCGGTGAGGGTCTCGTCGGTCTCGCAGAACCCCCCGCCGGTGCCGCCGAGCGTGAATGCCGGCCGCACCACCAGCGGCAGCCCCGCCTCCGCCGCGAACACGCGCGCCTCGGCGAGCGACGACACCGTGCGCGACAACGGCACCGGTTCACCGATCTCGTCGAGCAGCGCCTTGAACAGTCCCCGGTCCTCAGCAGTGCGGATCGAGTGCAACGACGTCCCCAGCACGCGCAGCCCATAGTGCTCGATGACGCCCGCGTCCTCCAGCTCCACCGCCAAGTTCAGCCCGGTCTGCCCACCGAGGGTGGCGAGCAGCCCGTCGGGACGCTCGGCGGCGATGATCCTCTCGAGGACCTCAACGGTCAGCGGTTCGATGTACACGGCGTCGGCAACGTCGTCGTCGGTCATGATCGTCGCCGGGTTGCTGTTGACCAGCACCACCCGGATCCCCTCCTCGCGCAGCGCACGGCACGCCTGGGTCCCCGCGTAGTCGAACTCAGCCGCCTGCCCGATCACCACCGGCCCACTCCCGATGACGAGCACACAGCGTGGCTTCCCCCCCTCCTCTGGCGCCAAAGCACCGCCGTCTCCCGGCCCTCGCACAGTCGCGTCAGGAGGGGCGCCGAGGACCGCAAACCGCGCAGCGTCGGCCCTCGAAGATGCCCCGGCCAAGACACCGTCAAGTGCAGTGGCCCCGGCGGGGGGGCGGACGGGCTGGGTGGCGGTGAGTTCTGCAGGCGCCCCCGGCGCCGAAGCC
>JALYTM010000022.1 GCA_030854305.1 Candidatus Dormiibacterota bacterium | reverse complement strand
GCGACCGGCACGGGGTTTGTGCTCTGGAACCTGGGCTTTGCCCTGCTCCTGCTGTTCGTCGTGCCGTTGGTGCCCGGGGTGCGCGACCTGCCCAAACATCTGAAGCTGTACCGCTTCATGTACCGCTACCCGAAGTCCGGGGAAATGGACCAGCTCGCCTTGCGGGAGCGGCATGGATCTGTGCACGGCGGTTCGAGCGAGGAGGGTTGAATGATGGGCCGGTCCCGACCCCAAGATGAGACGCAGCAGCGCCGACGCAGGGGAGAGATGTTGGTCTTCTTGGTCGTGTCGGCGCTGGGTATCTTTGCGCTTGGAAACGGGCTGAACGGATCGTTCGAGCCGGGCTCAGGTTCGAATGTCGCCTGGCTAGCAGTCGCTGCTGCGGCGATCTTGATCTTGTTCCGCCAGATGGGTCGGGTGCACGATGCTTGGCCACGCCGAGGCGAGGCGGAGCAAAATGGGACTGGACTACGGAGAGAACCCGCCCCCGCAGAGGCACCCAGGTTGGTGCCCGTGGCGAAGAAGGAGACAACATTGTGAGCTTCCATCGCGACACCTACTCGGCCATCGTCGGTGTGCTGGTCCTGGCTGCCCTCATCGCCCTGCTCCTGTTGAAGGTCAACCCGCTTCGTTAGGCCCCAGCCGCCGGTCGGGAAGGCCGACGCCCAGATCACGCGGAGCGTGTGCCGCGCTGCGGGAGGTGAGACCCTGAGGCGTGGGTTCTCCACGAACTTCCTCGGCTGCCGCTCGCTCGTGCCGGCTCTGCATCGCGCCCACGCTGCTCTGCACCCGCGGGTGGGCTGACGGGTCGCCGGAGCAGGTGACCAACGGAGAGAGGCAGTCACGGACTTTGGCGACGCAGCTGTACCCAGCCCGGTTGGATGGCTTCTCGTCGGCATCGTCGTGCTCAACGCTGATCCCCGCCCGGACTTTCGCTTCCAAGGAACAGGTACCCGGGGCAGCCAGCTGTTGCAGCGGGGCTTTTTAGGTCCCTTGTTGACGGGCGCGGTTCGGAGTGCGGCGCCCCCCCTCGAATCGGCGTGGCTCGTTTACTGTTCTCCATGCCACCTCCACGGGGAATGCATCTCAGCCGCATCGCGCCGCGGCTCAATGACATACATGAATCAGCGCCACCGGGAGGAACCTCGATGATGTACGGATTTAGCATGGGCTGGGGAGGCTGGCTCGGCATGGGATCGTTTCTGGTCCTGTTGGCCGTCGGGATCGTCGTGCTGTTGATGGTCGGTTTCGGCGACAGCGGCAGCAGATCCCGGGCGAGGAAGACTCTTGATCAGCGCTTCGCATCGGGAGAAGTATCCGCTGAGGAATACCAGTCGCAGCGGCGTCTGCTCGGATGAGCGACAGCGCCGTTTGGTCCGGCATAGCCTGATGGCCAAGGCTGCGGTGCTGGTCGTCGAGGACGAGCCCAAGATCCGTGAGCTGGTGCGCAGCTATTTGGAGCGAGAGGGCCTGACCGTCCTCACAACCGCGAGCGGCGCGGAGGCAATCACCCTGGCGCGGCAGAACCAACTGGACCTCATCGTGCTGGACTTGGGGCTCCCTGACGTTCCCGGTGAGGAAGTCGCTCGAGAGGTGCGCGTGGCGTCAGACGTCCCCATCCTCATGCTGACCGCGAAATCAGCCGAGGGCGACCGCATTCATGGGCTGGAGCTCGGCGCCGACGACTACCTCACCAAGCCGTTCAGTCCTCGCGAGTTGGTGCTGCGCGTTCAGGCCATCCTGCGCCGGGGTCGAGGTGTCTCGAACGACGGTGGGCCGCGATCGTACGGCCAGGCGACGCTCGTGATCGACGAGGAGCGTCGCATTACCGTGGTGCGCGGCGAGGAAGTCGACTTGACGCCCACGGAGTGGGGACTGCTCGTCGCACTGGCCGCGGTGCCAGGAAGGGTGTTCTCGCGGTACGAGCTCGTCAACCGCGTTCGAGGCTACGAGTTCGAGGGCTATGAGCGAACGATTGACTCGCACGTCAAGAACCTGCGGCGAAAGATTGAGCGCGACCCCACCGTCCCCGAGATCGTGGAGACGGTGCTTGGGGTGGGCTATCGCCTTGGCATTCGCCGTGACCCGTAGGCTGCTCGGCGGCCCCCTCGGTGCACGCCTCGCTCTGGCCTTCCTCGCTGTCGCGGCGATCGCGGTTGGAGTGATTTCCGGCCTGACCCTTCTCTCCGCACAGAACCAACTATCCGGACTGGTCTCCAACGGGCAGCGCACCCAGGCCAACGACATCGCCACGACACTTGCCCAGGAGTACAGCACTCGCGGAGGCTGGGCGGGAGCCGACCTCTCCGGAGCCTACGCTCTGGCGGCGGCTGCCTCGGCACAGCTCGACATCGTCGATGCGAGTGGCGTTGCCGTGGCCACGGATCCAGCCGCCGTCCAGGGGCTCATGCAACAGATGCACGGCGGGGCGTCTGCGGGGATGATGACGCCGATTGCTCGGGCCGGCCTGGACCCCCCAATCCACGTCCCCGTGCTCAGCGGCAAGGCGACTGTGGGGACGGCGCTAGTGAGTTTCCCGACGACTACGCCGCTGGCGGTCTTGAGCGTCAGGGACGCCCTCGCCCGCACCGTGCTGGTCGGTGCCACCCTCGCCGCCCTCGCAGCCCTGGTCGTGGCCGTCTTTGTTTCGCGGCGCGTCACCAGCCCGCTGACTGCGATCACCGGGGCAACGCGCACCCTGCGTTCCGGAGACCGGAGTGCGCGGGTGGGCACGGGCGGCCCAGGCGAACTGGGCGAGCTCGCCGACACCTTCAATGCCATGGCGGAGACCCTCGAGAGGGAGGAGCAGGTCCGGCGCGCACTCGTCGCCGACGTTGCCCACGAGCTACGCACCCCGGTGACCATCCTCCAAGGCCAGTGCGAGGAGCTGCTCGACGGTCTGGCCTTCCCGACACCGGCGCGCTTGAGCTCGCTGCACGACGAGGTCCTCCGCCTCAGTCACCTGGTGGACGACCTCGAGTCCCTCAACGCCGCCCAAACAGCGGGCCTGCGGCTCGAGCGCCACTTGGTGGACCTCTCCGCCGTCGCCAAGAGGGCAGCCAGCCCGCTCAACAGCCGCTTCGACGACGCTGACGTCGAGCTCACCAGCGACCTCCGCAGCACGGCGGTCCAAGGCGATCCGGAGCGCCTCCATCAGGTGGTTGTCAACCTCCTGACGAACGCGTTGAAGTACACCCCGGCCGGCGGTCATGTGTCGCTCCGTGTCGATTCGGACGGCGCCCTGGGCTGTATCGAGGTACGTGACGACGGCAGAGGCATCCCCGCAGATGAGATCCCCCACGTCTTCGAGCGCTTCTGGCGTGGCAGTGGGGCGACCGCGGCTGCCGGAAGCGGCATCGGCCTGGCGGTTGTCGATGAACTTGTGCGCGCTCACGGCGGCCGGGTCGTCGTCACGAGCCCCGAAGGAAAGGGGGCGTGCTTTCGGGTTCTTCTTCCTCTTCCTCGACCCTGACCGACTGACCTCCGTCTCCACAGCTTCTCCACGGCCCCTCCGCTCTGCCTGCATCGCCGCGCAGTCTCCTTGAGTCAACAACCACACAGGACATAGGAGACACGGCGATGAGGAACACAGTGAAGCTCGGTTTGGCAGCTCTCGCCAGCGCGGCGATTGTCGGCGGTGGGATTGGCACCGTATCGGCGGCCGGAAGCGGCGGAAACGGAACCCACCCCGGTTCGGGTTCCGCAGCCAGCATGATGGGCGGCAGCGGCGCCAACGAGACGATTGGCACCAACGCCAACGGTTCAGCAATGATGAGCGGCAACGCCAACGGCTCCGCAATCATGAGCGGCAACGCCAGCGGGTCCGCAATGATGGGCGCCACCGGCAGCGGCTCCGCAATCATGGGCCGCAGCGCTCGCTGCTCCGCGACGATGAGCGCCACCGGAAGCACGACTGGCGGGGTGATGAATCCGGTGCGGTGATCTCGGGGACATCGACGAGCGATGCACATTCGGGTGGCGGGCTCTCTTGGGGGCCCGCCGCATCCGAGTGTTCTGGCAACAGTGGTCACCGCTGACAACGCGAAGCTGGTTACGCCGGGCGGATGGCCTGGCCTCGCCGACGAAGAGCGACGACGCACAGCGTGGCGATCGCCAGCACCATCGCGGTGACCAGGACGAGTCCCAGCGGGAACGTCGCATCGGCGGCTGCGGGAGCTCCTGGTGCTTCCGCCGGCCGCACGGAACGCAGGCCGGCCGAGAACAGCTGGGTCGCAGTACAGGTGTTGTCGGTGAAGCGGTCGGGGCCACCGTTCTCAGGCACAAAGAGATACTGCGTTCCGACGGAGTACGTTCGGTCAACAGACGTGGCGGCGGCACTGAGATCGGGTGTGCCAACCACCTCGACTGAGGCCAGCGCCCTGCCCCGCCACACATCATCCACCCCGACGGTGGCCACCCGGCCACCGCTGCCTGTCTCGGTGACGGTACCCACGAACACCGTTGGTGCAGACCGGACGGCGTTCTGGAGTGACACGCCGCCGGCACATGACGCCTCGGCGACGAGGGAGGTGAGCAGCAGCGCCGCCACGGCGATGACCGGCGCGAGCGCCGCCGCGAGCAGCACTGCCGGCGTTCGGAGCGTTCGCCACGGGTACCGGAACGTCCTGGGCATCGGGATTCCTCAGGCAGACGATCGAGCGTTCCGAGAATAGACCCTCCCGGGAGGTCGTTGACTGACAAGCTCTCCTGCGTTTGTCACTTCTCGCCGCGCGGGATCAGCGCCCGGAGAAGCGCTTGACGGTGGCGATCAGCTCGTCGAGGTATTCCTCCCCTTGGCCGGCCTGGATACCCTCGGCGACACAGTGCTTGACATGGTCGCGCAGCAGGATGAACCCGATCTTCTCGAGGCCGGCAATGGCCGCGCTCAGTTGGGTGAGGACTTCGGGGCAGTAACGCTCGTCCTCGACCATCTGCGAGATACCGGCGATCTGCCCGCTGAGCCGGTTGAAGCGCCGAAGCAGGTCCTGCTTGCTGGCCTGGTAGGAGCCGCGGGTCCGGAGTGGCGCGGCAGTTGCAGCAGTCGTCCTGATCCGCGTGGCCATCAGCGGTGACCTGTGTGAGCCGCGGCGGCGCATCCGGCTGGATCGCCGTCGAACGCCTCCGCACACCCAGTCCCGCAGAAGTGGTACAGGCGCCCGTCGTGGGTCCGCCGGGCCGCGGCGGTGCTGGGATCGACGGTCATCCCGCACACCGGATCGACCGCGGTGACACCGGCCGGCTCGGCGGCCTGGCGAGCGATGACGCCGGCGTTGACGGCCACGGCAGTCGCCCCGACAAATCGCTCGGGCTGGCGCTCGAACTTATCGCGGCAGTGGTCCGAGCAGAAGTGCTCTGTCACGCCGCCGTGGGTCGTGCGCGCGGGCGCTGTCGCCGTCTCCACCTGCATGCCGCACACCGGGTCGATGGCATAGCCGATCCCGCCGCCGAAGCGGGCCTTGTTGCGGTGCAGGTAGTAGAGGCCGCCGAAGATCACCAGGAAGATGACATTGAGGACCGAGGTGTAGTTGAACGCGAAGCTGGTGGGAGCAATCTCAGTGGGGCGCGACGTCGGCACCAGGCCGAACGCTGAGAAGAGGTACTGCACGGCCAGCCCGCCCAGGGACATGACGATCCAGAAGGAGACGAGGATCCGCAGCATCACCTTCCTGCCGAAGTACTTGCGGTAGATAACCAGCAGGGGGAAGGTGATCAGGTCGGCGAAGATGAAGGCCACGACGCCACCGAAGCTGATGCCACCCTTCCAGAGCGCGGCAGCCAGCGGCACATTGCCGATCGAGCAGACGAAGCTGATGATCGCGATGAAGGGGCCGACGACCGCGTTCTCCAGGCTGGTCCAGAAGCCGTTGCCGCTGATGAAGATGTGCGCCCAGACCCCGGTCGGGACAAGCACCGCCAGGAACCCGGCGACGCCGAACCCGATCACCATCTCGCGCCGGAGCATGGTGATGTCGGCCATCGTGTAGCTGGCCGCGTCGGACCACCCCGCCAGGGTGCGCACCCGGCGAGCGAAGGGGACACGCTCGGCCGCCTCCTGCTCCTCGACGCTGATCCCTGACATCGCCTGGTGATCGTGGGCGCCCGCGTCCCCGCCCGCCTGGAGCCGCGTCCGCGCCGCCTCCACCAGGGTGCTGGGGAAGAAGAACCGGGCGACGATCGCGAACATGGCGATCATGAGGATCCCGCCGACGAACTCGCTCGCCGTGAACTGCCAGCCGAGAAGCAGGGCCAGGACGATGCCGAGCTCCACCACGAGGTTGGTGGAGGCGATCATGAACACCATCGCCGCGGTGAAGTCGGCTCCCTTCTGGAAAAGCGACTTGGTCATGGCGGAGGCGGCATACGAGCAGGACGACGACACCATCCCCAGGAACGTGGCTCTGCCAAGGGTGCCCACGCCCGGCCTGCCCAGGGCGCGCTCCATCTGCCCTCGCGTGACGAAGGCCTGGACGACGCCCGACAAGCCGAACCCGAGGACGAGAGCCCACAGGGTCTCCCAGAACATGAAGAACCCCTCGCGGAGGCCGTCGCCGATTGGACCGAGCACGCTCATGCGGCCAGTATACCCCCTAGGGGCATACGGTGTGACTTCCTCACCACCTCGGCCGCAGCCCGACAAAGACGCCTGATCAGTCGCGAGCACCTCGGTGGAGCTTGCTCAGGTGGGTCCGAAGGGACCTCGGGTGCTCCCCCTTCTTGAGGCGTTCGAGGCTGTCCTCGGCTTCCTCCCGTGTCATCTGGCCACCCTCGACCGCCGCGTCCAACCTCGCCCCGGCGTGTCGGACGCGGATGATCCGGACCGCCTCGTCGAACTGCTCTGGTTCGGCGGCAGCGCGCAGCCGCGCCGCCTCAGTCTCGGTGACCCGTCCGGCAGCCATCATCTTGTCGAGACGTTCAAGGATGCGCTCCCGGCTCTTCGGCCCGGTCTGGTTCTCGAAATCGTCATTCATGTCTTGAACCCCTTTGCATCGCTGCGACTGACCACGAAAACCGACGGCCAAGGATCTCACCGCGCAAGAGTGATCGAGACAGTGTGTCGCTGTCAAGTCATACTGACACACGGTCCGACGTCACGTATGCTGAGGCGATGCCCAAGCTCTGGAGCGAGACCATCGAGGCGCATCGCCGCGAGGTCCGCCTCGCCATCCTGGATACGACCGCAATGCTGGTAGGCGCGCACGGCCTCTTCGCGGTGACGATGTCGCAGATCGCCGAGGAGACTGGCATCGGGCGAGCGACGCTGTACAAGTACTTTTCAGACGTTGAATCGATCCTCGTGACCTGGCACGAGGGCCAGGTCACCGCGCACCTCGAACAGCTCGCAGAGGTCCGAAATCAGGAGGGCGACGCCGGCGAGCGCCTCCATGCCGTGCTCGAGACCTTCGCCTTCATCTCCTACGAATCCCGCGAGCACCGGGACACAGAGCTCGCGGCCTTCCTCCACCGCGGTCAGCACGTTGGCCGCGCCCAGCACGAGGTCCAGGCACTCATCCGCGGTCTGCTGGTAGACGGCGTGCAAAGCGGCGACCTCCGGGATGATGTCGCGCCCGATGAGCTCGCCAACTACTGCCTTCACGCCCTGGCCGCGGCCAGCAGCCTGCCGTCCAAGGCAGCAGTGCGTCGGCTCGTCGGCGTCACCCTGGCCGGGTTGCGGCCCCCAGATCGAGCCGCTCGCAAGCCGGGTACTGCAACGGGTTGAACTGGCTGGGTTGTTGCGCTGGTTCGACAGTTGCCGCCCTGGCGGCCGCGAGCGTCGATTCAACGCTCGTCGCGCACGAGGCTCCTGTCGTGAGCGGCCCGAGGGCGTTCGCCTCCGTGCTCCTGCCGCCGCGACCTTGACCTCGCCGCCTGTCGCGAGCATGTGGGCTAGGACGTAGCAACCCTGGCGCTGCCTGCTGCCACCTCGTCAACCCTCCGCTGGATAGTCTCGAGACACCGCCGCGTACGACTGAGCGGGAGGTCATGACTGCCGTCAGCCAGCAACGTCAGCGACACCAGCCGATTCGCCGCTCGCAGTTCATTGAGGAGCACGATGTCAGGGACCGGATCATCGAGGGCCGCCACCAAGCCCACCGGTCTCGATGCCCTGCGCACCCACGCCGCTGCCTCCGCGGACAGAATCAGGCCCTCCATGCTCTGCACGTACGACCACCACCTGTGGTCGACGGCGTCGCGGGCCACCGGGGCCGGCACGTCGGGGCGCATCAGAGGCGCCAAGTGTCGCGCGAACTCCCGATGCGCGCACATCACGCCGCACAGAAAGCGCGCGGGCGGGTCGAAAGCCATGACACGAATCAGCGTGCTCATCGCCCTGACATGACGCTTTGCATCGGCCCGAGACCCGTACACCGGCGGCGCAAAAGCGATGACGCTGTCGACAAACTTCGGATGTCGATCCAGGAGGGCCAGGGCAACAAGGGTCCCCATCGAATGCCCGACCACGATGGCCGGTTCGTCGATCCCGGACTCATGCAGGCAGGCGGCGAGCGCGTCCGCGTGATCGGCCGCACTGTAGCCGTTCGGTGGCTTCGGTGACCCTCCGAATCCGAGGAGATCGGGGACCACCAGACGGCATTGCTCGGCGAGCACATCAAACTCCGCTCCCCAGTACCGGTTCGACCCACACATGCCGTGGAGCAGGACCACGGGCGGCCCGCTGGTTCCGAGGCGCCTGACGTTGAGCGTTCCGAGCGTCACCACGCCGGCCGGCTGGTGCCACTCCTGGGCACGTCGCGCTCGAAAGACGCCGGCCGCCGAACGCACCGAGAGCGCAAGTCCGGCGAAGCCCGAGAGACGAACTGTCTCGCGGCTCGTCGGCCACAGATGGACGCGTCGCCCTGCTGCCCCCTGGTTGCTCAACCTCTCACCACGTCTCGGCGAACTCTTCGCTTCAGGTGCGGGACAGGAGGCTGGTTCGGCGCTGGAATTCCTCCTCATCAATCTCACCACGGGCCAGGCGACCCTCAAGAATCGCCCGCGCGTCGTTTCCGCTCGCAACGGGAGCAGGTTCCGTGCGCCGAGCAGCGAACATCACTGCAAAGACGATGCCAGCGATGACCAGTGCTGCGACCAGCACCTCGCCGCCCATCATCCACCAACTAAATCCGCTGTTGTAGCCGTTGCCCCACATCATGGTTGTGGTCTCCTCTTACTGTTGGTGATGACACCGGCCTGGGGGGCAGACCGGTGTTCTTTGTTGCTATATCAGGAAGTAGGGACTTCATACCCCGTATGGGTAGGATGTTGCTTGCCCGATTAGAGGCACGCCAGTGCCGAGTGTCGGCATACGACGGGACCTTTGGCCCCCGGGACGGCGCTGGCAGCCCGACTGCCTCGGCTGCGCCAGCTTGGGTCGCACGTCCCGCGGAACTGATGGCTTTGGACCCTAGTCGCGTACGTGCATGACGACGGAAGGTGATACCCAACGGGGGTAAGGCACCCGAATTGCGGAGGTAAACATCATGTCGCAAATACTCTTCACGGTTCTGCTCATTGCCATATGCCCACTTATGATGTTCTTCATGATGCGCGGGATGCATGGCAGTGGCCGGAGCACTGACATGCAGAACCAGCCCTCCCGCCCACATCCCGTGGGCCCATCCCAACAGGACGCGCGCATCGCTGATCTCGAGAACGAGGTCGCACGACTGAGCAAGGCGTTGCCCGCTGACACGGCGTCGAGCGCGTCGACGCGATGACCGCCGTCAGGCTCGTCCAGCCCGTCAAGCGACACGACCCCACACCCGCTCCAGGCCGCACCCATGGGGAGGCCATCGTCTCGCGGCTGAGCAAGGCGGCCGGCCAAGTGAACGGGGTTCGGGCCATGTACGAGGATGAACGCTACTGCATCGACGTTCTCGATCAGCTCTCCGCGGTCGCCGCGGCCGTCGACAGCGTCGCTCTACTGATCCTCGAGGACCACATCAACGCGTGTGTGCGCGAGGCGATACACGCCGGCAGCACCGATGAGAAGGTGCCCGAGCTCGTGTCCGCTGTTCGCCGATACGTGCGAGGCCGGTGACGACGATGCCCCGGCTTGCGACCGCCCCACTCATTGCGACTTCAGTTGCGCCGAGCCGATGATGTTCTTCGAATCACCGACTCCAGCTGGCTGGCTGTGAGCACCGTCACTAGCGCCGCTCCCACCGACCTCTGGCCGCTGGGCGTTCCGGTTGTGGATCAGCCGACGCTGCGTGTGGCGGACCTGCGCAAGCAGTTTGGCCGCGGCGTCTGGCCGCGCCGCCGGCACGTCGAGGTGCTGTGCGGAGCCAGTCTCGAGGTCCGCCGGGGTGAACTCGTCGGCCTCGTCGGCGAAAACGGCTCCGGCAAGAGCACGCTCATGAAGATCGTCGTCGGTCTGCTCGAGAGCGACGGTGGCAGCCTTGAGCGCAAAGGGCGGCTCGGATACTGCCCGCAAATCCCTCTGCTTTGGGAGAAGCTGACCGTCGCCGAACACTTTGAACTCTTTGCTCGCGCCTATGACCTCGATC
>JALYTM010000277.1 GCA_030854305.1 Candidatus Dormiibacterota bacterium | reverse complement strand
GTCGGGTGGTCCCGCGGTCGGCACCACCTACCGGCGGCTGGCCGACCTGGAGCCGCGCACCCTGGCCGTCATGCACGGCTCGTCCTACAACGGTGACTGCCCCTCCCTGCTCCGTAACATGGCCGACGTGTACGACGAGCGCGCCATGGCAGTCGGTGCCGGCGTGTCGCCACCCGCAGCCGACGTCGCCGTTGCCGGGGCACGCTGACGTGTCGGTGGCCTACTCCGATACGCCCACCGCTGAGGCGGCCGCTGGGAAACGGGTTGCACGCAGGCCGGCCGTCGAACACGGGCTTGCCATGCGGCTGGCCGCCACCGAGTACGAGCGCTTCGGTGCACAGCTCACAGCTCTGACGGCGGACGACTGGTCGAAGCAGACCGAGTGCCCCGAGTGGGACGTGCGCGCCATGGCGTCGCACGTGCTGGGGATGGCGGAGATGTCGGCCTCCATGCGCGAGCAGGTGCGCCAGATGATCGCGGCGCGCCGGCGAGGTGGCCTCTTCATCGATGCGCTGACAGGACTCCAGGTCAGCGAGCGCCGGGAGATGCGGCCCGAACAGGTCGTGGCAGAGTTCGCGAAGGCAGCACCGCGCGCGGCCCGCGGACGGCGACGCACGCCCGGTCTCATGCGACGACGCACCATGCCGATGGATCAGCAGGTGGGCGATGGCGCGGAACGGTGGACGGTTGGCTTTCTCACCGAGGTGGTCCTGACCCGTGACACGTGGATCCACCGCGTCGACATTGCACGTGCGGTCGGGCGGGACCTCGACCTGACGCCCGACCACGATGGCGTGATCGTCGCCGACGTGGTGCGGGAGTGGCAGGGCCGGCACGGCCAGCCCTGTACGCTGACGTTGGGTGGTGCCGCCGGCGGTTCGTGGTTTTGGGGCCAGGGTGGGCCGAGGTACGAGCTCGACGCGGTGGAGTTCTGCCGCGTTGCCTCCGGCCGCGCCCACGGCGAAGGGCTGCTGGGCACTGCGGTCCCCTTCTGACATCGCCCCGGGACGTCAGAGCCGGGTCCTACGGTCCGGACGAGGAACCTGACAAGGGCAACGGACCCGGTTCGGTGTCGGCGGTGCGAGGCGGCTGTCCCGGTGAGACGACGACACGGTCGCGACCCGCCTTCTTCGCCTCGTACAGGGCGATGTCAGCTCGCCGCGCCAGCGCGGAGGCGGAGTCGTCCGGCCCTGTCCATGTGGCGACGCCCATGCTGACGGTCACACGTGGTCCGTTGCCGGGCTGCTGAAGGCGGACTCGGAAGCGATCGGTCCATTCCGTGGCGGGCGTGGGGTCGGAGTCGACGAGGATCACGCCGAACTCGTCCCCTCCCAGGCGACCGACCGCGTCTGATGAGCGCGCGCCCTTCCGCAGCGCGGTCCCGACGGCGCGGAGCACGTGGTCGCCGGCCTGGTGCCCGTGCCCATCGTTGACGAGCTTGAGATGGTCGACGTCGACCATCACGAAGGTGAGCGATCCGCCTTGCCGCCGAACGCGCGCGCACTCGCAATCGAGGCGCTCGAAGTACGACCCGTGCGACAGGCACCCGGTGAGGTCGTCGTGTGTGGCCTTGATCGCCAGCAGCCGACGGGCCTCCGCGTGGAGGTGCCTGTTCTGGGCAGAGGAGATGGCGAGAACGTTGAAGGTGGCGACGAACAGGAAGCGATACCAGCCGGTGCCGCCCCAGTCGTTGCTGACGGCCATGAGAAACAGCGCGCCGGCCTGCGACACATTTGCAATCCAGCGCACTGCGACCAGGGGATAGCTGATCGATGCATACGCCACCGGCAGCACGAGCAGCCAGGCAAGCGGACCGACGCCGTCGAGCGCGGCCGCGACGATGATGAACGCGAACGCAGTCGCGCTCCACCCATAGAAGAAGACGGCCTCTCTCGGCGTCCCGACCAAGCGACGGGCGGCCAGGACCACCACGCCGGCGGACACGACAGCGGCCAGGCACAGAACATCCAGGAGGAGTCGATGACTGCCATGCGGGGTCGACAGGAGATACACCGCCGCCGCCATCGCGGTCAGGGCCGTGAAGGCCGCTCCCAGGTAGGCGAACCGGCGTACGTCCAAGCTGCCGCCCGCATCGAAGGACGTGCCCAGTCCTTCCGTGGCGGTCGATTGGTCGGACGCGGAGGCGTCGTCATCGCGGACTGCGGCGAGGAGGTCAGCCTGACCCTGTGTCGCTCCGCGTCCTCGCGTCCCGAGCGCGGCCGGCCGGGCAACCGGTGGCGGACCTGGCACTGGGCGTTGCACGGTCACGACTGACCGCTGCGCCGGCAGCTGGGGAACGAGACGGGGCATGGCAACTCCATGGTGAAAGCCTTCCGGCTCACCGCTCCGGCTGTCTCGCCACTGTGTCCGAATTCGGTCGATTCCGTCGTCGGCGAAACACTCTCCAGGTCCTCACGCTTTGGCGAAGCCTGGAGCGAGTAGTTGCGCGTCGCGCCCTACGCGGCGTCCACGTCCTCTGAGATCCGCGGCCGGTTGGGGAACAGAGCGTCGAGCACGTCCTCACGCCAGTCGACGAGGACGGTGTGCAGCGTGGCGGTGTCGCGGGCGCCCAGTGCCTTGACGGGCACGGGGATTCCCACCGCCGTCTCGAGGCGACGGAGACCGTCCCGCAGCTCGTCGGTCAGCGCGACCCTGCCCGCAAGGTTGCGCTGCTCGAGCATTCCGACGAACTCATCGAGCGCAGTGAGCCGGTGCCGACCCCTGAGCGAGTGCCACTTCTGCCGGCGGAACGCGACACGACGGCTCCACGCCTCCTCTGCAGCGGTCGCAACCCGAACGTCCTCGGGGACTGTCGGCAGTGGTGCGGTCACGGGCGCCTCCTGAGGGTGATGTGCGGCCGAGCCACCGGAGCACGGCCCGGTCGCCACATCCGCGAAACAAACGCTGTCCACGTGAACGGTAGGCGTCCCCGTCGCGTCCGTGGTCACGGGGCACAGCACACCACGCTTCCGATCGGTGACAGGGACGTGAAGAACGACCGACCGAGCGCTTGGCCGGCGCTCGCGGATGGGCCTGGCTAGCGG
>JALYTM010000021.1 GCA_030854305.1 Candidatus Dormiibacterota bacterium | reverse complement strand
GCCGACAGCCCCACGACGTCGGGCCGCCACATGGAAATGGCTCGCAGGAGCTCCAGGCGAGAGGTCGGGGGCGGGAGTTGATCGACCACCCAGCCCTCGTCCTCGAGGACCAGAGCCAGGAACTGCAGGCCGACCACGTGCCGCTCGCCGGCAAACGCCGACAGCAGGCAGCGGGCACCGGCTCGAACCGGGCGGTCAACCGGTGTCGGCTGCAGCGCCATCGCCACCTTGCTGACGATGGCGGTGGCGCGATGCTCCTCCGCCACTCCCAGCTGCCCCTGGTACCAGAGCTCGCCAACCTGGTACTGAGCGGGGTGAAAGAGGTCGCTGACGACCGCCAGTCGCGAGCCGGTTACCTCTGCAAACGCCGTCGCGATGTCGCGGGCGGCGATCGCGTCGCCGGCTACCAGTGCCGCCGTGAAGGTGGCGACGGGCACCCTCTGCCGCTTCGCTCGCCCTCGCGGTGCCACGTCTCGACCCAGCATGTTCAGGATCTTGTCAAACTTCGGCCGAGTCAGACGGACCAGTAACGCAGCCGTCGGGTAGCGTCTCCTTGTGGTCAGGCGAACCCCGGCCGGGCCGGTGCTCGTGCTCTGCTCCGACGTTGCCCTGCGGGAGTCACTGCGGGACCTGCTGACCAGTGACGGGTGGCATGTTTCCGCGGAGCCGCTCGCTGGCCTGGAACGGAATGCCGTCGTCGTCGCCGCCTCTGATGCGTGGCCGCCGGGCTGGAGTATCGGTGTCCTGCGCTCGACCTTCGGGCATGTGCCGAGCATCGTCCTCGGCGGGTCTCCCCTTGGCGGTGACTTCATTGCCACGCCGCTGCAGCGGGGGTACTACCTCCAGCTGCCCGCGTCGCCCGGCGAGATTTTGGAACTTGTCGGCGAGCTCGCCGGTGACTGAGTGGGATGGCGACGACCTCGCGCTTCTCACGCGCGCGGCGTCGGACCTGACCGCGCTGGCTGCGACCGTCGAGGTCCTTCGGCGGCGTCAACCGGCGGACCCGACGGTGCGGAGAGCGCAGTTGCTCGTCGAGCGCCTGCATGGCTCGGTCACCGACCTGCTCGAGCAGCTCAGGGAATGACGCGCCGGCGACCTCGCAGGCTGACGGCTGCCGGCGGGATCCCATCAACCGCCGCGGCCCGGCTCAGCTCACAACAGCGCGGCGATCATCGCGTCCGCGACGAAGCGCCCGTATCGTCGGGGCGACCAGCCTCTGCGGAACACCAGTAGCTCACACAGTTCGGCGGAGCTGTAGGTCCACAGCACGTCGGCCGCGCGGGCGAGGGTCACGCCGTCGCGAAGATGGCCGTGCTCGCGGAGACGACGCGCGTTGGTGGTCATGCGGCGCAGTCGACTCGCGTCGAGCTGTTCCTGCAGCGAGCGCATCTCCGGGTCTGTGGCCGCCGCGGCGCTGATGAGCAGGAGCAGCGGCGTGACCCGCGGAACGATCTCGGCGGTGAAGGCGCCCCAACCTTCGATGATCCGGCGCTGGTCGCGCTCCTCGCGCTGCAGCTGGTCGGACCGCCGCTCCGCAGGGATGGGACCGACCCCTTCCAGCGCCCTGTCCCAGATCGCCCGCACCAGTCCCGGCTTGCCACCGAACGACTTGTAGATGGTGTGAACAGACGTGTCCGCATCGGCGGCGACCGCTCCGATGGTGGTCGCGGCATACCCGTCGGCAAGAAAGCGCCGCTCCGCCGCGGCGATCACCGCGTTCCTGGTCGCGGCGGCCGCTTCCCGCCGCCGGGTGGCGTCGTAGGCCCGGCGTGGCTTGACAACCGGCCCGGCCCTGCTCATAGTCACGAATTGATTCTAGCAACCTGGAACCAATATGTTTGAGGTGAGGTGCACGAGATGAGACAGGCTCAGGAGATGGTGGACCGCCTGGTGCGCGCGACCAACGCACACGACATCGAGGCCCTGGTCGGATGCTTCGCCACGGACTACGCCAACCAAACGCCGCTGCACCCCGCGCGCAACTTCAGCGGCCGCGACCAGGTTCGGAAGAATTGGGAGCAGATCTTCGGATTCATTCCCGACCTTCATGCTGAGGTGCTGCACCAGGTGGTCGACAACGACACGGCGTGGACGGAGTGGGAGATGCAGGGCACACGACGGGACGGCACCGCCCACCACATGCGCGGCGTCGTGGTGTTCGGCGTTCGAGACGGCCTGGCGCAGTGGGCGCACTTCTACCTCGAGCCGGTCGACGAGAACGCCGGTACGGCGGACGAGGCCGTCCGCGCCCAGGTGGTCCGAGCGTGATCCTCGTCGCCGGCGGCACAGGTCGCCTGGGCACGCTGGTGGTGCGACGGCTCGCGGCGCGGGGGCTCGCGGTCCGCGTCCTCACCCGCGACCCGGCCAGGGCCGCTCACCTGCAGGACGCGACAACAGATGTGCTCGTCGGCGACGTGCGCGTACCCGCCACGCTGCCGGCCGCGATGCGCGGCGTGACCGCCGTTGTCTCGGCCGTACACGGCTTCGGCGGCCCCGGCAGGGTGAGCCCCGCCTCCGTTGACGAGAAGGGCAACGCCAACCTCATCGACGCCGCTGCGGCGGCGGGCGCCGACGTCATCCTCCTGTCCGTCGTGGGCGCATCCGCCACCCACCCGATGGAACTGTTCCGTGCAAAGTTCGCCGCCGAGCAACACCTGAGGGCAAGCTCGACACGCTGGACCATCGTCCGCTGCACCGCATTCCGCGAACTCTGGGCCGACATCATGACCAAGCCCATTGTCTTCGGCCATGGCGACAACCCCATCAACTTCGTATCCGTCGAGACCGCGGCCACCGCGGTCGAGCACGCCGTCGTCGACCCCAGCCTTCGAGGCCAGGTCGTGGACGTGGGCGGCCCGACCAACATGACCTTCAACCAGCTCTGTGCCGAGTTCCAAGCCGCGCGTGGCGACACCGCCAAGGTGCGGCACATCCCCCGGGGACTCCTGCGAGCCATGTCCCCCATCTCGCGGCGAGCAGCCGCAGCCGTGGCCATGGACACCGCTGACATGACCTTCACAGCGCCCAGCGCCCACCAACAGCCGGTGCCGGCGACGCGCTGACGTCATCGGGGCTGCGCTAAAAGGCAGTTCCGCGACGATGAACCACCACCACTCCACCTCGATGGGGTGGCACACGATGCCCAGTGTGTGTGCGCCTGACCGTCTCACCGACTTCAGGGTGTGGCGCCGAAGCCGACATCCCTGGTCGCGACCGTCCCGGCGGTCCGCCCGGGCGCCGTCTGGAAGGTCCAGTACAGGTTGGTGTGCGCGATGACCTGGTCCGGCGGCGGCGCCCCCCATTCCGCCTTGTCCACAGTGGTGTGCGCATCGCTGACAAGCGTGGCGTCGTACCCCCGGGCAAACGCTCCATGGAGCGTGGAGCGGATACACGCATCGGTCTCCGCGCCGACGACGACCAATCGCCCGACTCCACGAGCGGACAGCACCGTCTCGAGAGTGGTGTCCTCAAAGGCGTCACCGTAGTTCTTCTCGACGAGCGACTCGCCGTCGCTCGGGGTCAGCTCGGGCACGATCTGCCAGACGTCGCTGACGAGGCTGGCAACGTTCGCGACCACCGCTTCGCGCTCGTGAGCCGCCCAGACGACGCCGGTCTGTACGTCGACGACGAGGAGTGCTGTGTTCGGCCGGTTCTCGAGTGTGGTCATGGTCTCTCCGTTCTTTCCCAGCTGGTGTGCAGAGTTCTTCGATGTGAGCGCGGCAGGCTGAGGTCAGTCGATCCGCCGGGTGGCGGTTCCGACCACAGGATCACTGAGGAGAACGGCCATGACAACCGGTTGGATCGTTATCAACATCGCCATCAGCGCAGTCGTCACCACCGCCGTCGCGGTCCCCGCCGTCTACATTCCCCTGCTTATCGGACGGCGTGACGACGCCGCGGCTCGCGCGGCGCTCAGCGCCGCGGCTCGAGGCTGGCCGCCGAGACCACCGCGCACGACACTCGGTCGGTACCGGGCGACGCACATGCCGTGCGCGGCTACGCCTGACGCAACCCCAGGATGTTGCCATCGGGATCTCGGAGCCATGCCCCGCGCGCTGGGCCGATCTGCGCAATGTGGCCGGTCGTCTGAAGTGGCCCGTCGCTGTAGTCGATGAATGAGACTCCCCGCTGCTCGAGTTCGCGCACCACGCCTTCGACATCGGACACCTCGAAGTGAGCCAGCGTGTGATCAGCGGTGCTCGGTCCGCGCCGGAAAATTGACAGTTCCGTCCCCGCGCCGGCGCTGAAACGTACCGATGCCGGGTTCTCCCACAACATGGTGAGTCCAAGCGTCTCTGCGTAGAAGCGCTTGGCACGATCGAGATCGGTCACCGGGATTGTGGCCACCACCATCGAGCTTTCCAGCATCAGCGTTCCTCCGACCGGGTTAGTTGGCATGCCAACGATCCTAGCCTGCACCCGCCATCCGCTTGTGGCTGTTTCCGCCCATTGCGGTGGATGCGCACCTCGCCCGTTCCCTAGACCTAGACCTATACTCCGGCCACTCAGCAGCCTGATCACTGAGAGGTGAACCAGATGGCGTATGGCGTTGTGCACCACTTTGCCGGCGGGACCAAGGAACAGTACGAGGCGTCACTCGCGGCCGTCCATCCATCGAGAGACAAGTTGCCGGAAGGGCAGATCTACCATGCTGCCGGCCCGTCGGATGGCGGGTGGACGATCATTGCGGTGCACGATTCACAGGAGAGTTGGGAGCGGTTTCGCGACGGTACCCTGATGCCGCGCATGCAGCAGGGCATCGAAGGCGGCTTCGCGTCGCCCCCACAGGAGACCGGCTTTGAGGTCTACAACCTGGTCTCGTAGAGAACGCTTCGTCGGCTGTTGACTGCTCGAACGGCGCTGTCGGCGGCCGTGGGGGCGGTGCTCTATGCGATCAGCTGAGCCAGGAGTGGGGCAAGTTCGCTCCACGGCTCCGTCTTCGACCGAAAGTGGAGCTGCAGTTCCGCGAGCTCGACAGTGGGAGGCTCAGGAAAGGCACTGAGCACGATGATCGGCACCTTGCCGTTGGCAGGGTGTGCCCTGATTCGCCGCGCCAGCTCGACGCCATCGATGAACGGCATCATCCAATCGGTCAGCACCAGTGCCGGAGGGTCCGCGTCCGCGTGATCCCAGAGTTCCAGGGCTTCGGCTCCATCGGCGGCCGCCAGCACATCGAATCCCGCTGTGCCGAGCCAGATCGTGTACATCGACCGCAGGTCCGGATCGTCCTCGGCCAGGAGCACGGTCTGACGTCCAGTCCGACTGGTGGCAGCCGACCGGCGCGCCCTCTCCATGCCGCAGGGTAGCCGATTGCCGGCAGGAACACGAGCCCCGGCCGCGGAGGGATGGACGCGTTCTGGATCGATGGTGCTGACAAGCGAGTACAGTCGGCGCCTGCCGATCCGCCAGGATCCCGACACGGTTGGAGGGAGCACAGATGTACGCTCGAGTTCTTCGTTTGCAGGGGGACGGGTCGAAGGCAGACGCGGGGATCGAAAACTACGCCTCGCGCGTCGCTCCAGCCCTGCGCGAGCAGGGCGGATACGCCGGCGCGCGGCTGCTGGTCGACCGTGAGTCAGGTGTTGCCATGAGCGTCACCTTCTGGGAGGACGAAGCGACCGCACGCGCAAGCGAGGCAGCACTGAGCGGAATCCGCCACGATGCGGCGGCCGTTTTCGGCGCTCAGGACCCGACGTCGGAGTACTTCGAAATACTGGTTCAGCGTCGGCCGTCTCCAACCGAGGCCGGCAACTGGGTTCGCATCACAAGCCTCTCTGGCAATCCGGCCAAGGTCGACGACGGCATTGCTCACTACGAGTCGCAGGTCATCCCGGCGGTGTCGGAGCTGGCCGGCTTCAGAGCCGCAGTGCTGTTCGGCAACCGTGCGACCGGGAACAGCATGTCGGTCACCGTGTGGACCACCAAGTCGGATCTTGACTCCACCGCAGAGGCAGGCTCAGCCATCCGTTCGGCAGCATTGGCGGTGATGGGCGCGGCGAGTCCTCGAATCGAGTCGTACGAGGTTGGCTTCGCCGAGCTCGTGCCGTAGGCACCGGGCGATGCGTACGACAGGGCTCAGCTACATCGACCTTGTCAACGAGGTGACCTCCCCTCTGCCGCCGATGCCGATCGCCGGGATGATGGCGCCGCCGTGGCAACCACTTCGGATGCCACTGGAGGAGACGACGGTGATGCTGGTGAGCAGCGCCGGCGTGCACTTCCGCGTCGACCCGCCGTTCAAGCCGGTGGACGACGTCACCTTCCGGTGCATCCCGGCGGACACGCCGCCCGCACTGCTGCGCCCGAGCCACTCGAGCCCGATTCGCCGGCCGGGTCTGATCGACCTCAACGTCGTGCACCCCGCGCAGCGCCTCGCCGAACTCGCCGAGCAGGGCCGCATCGGCGGGGTCACCGCCCACCACCTCAGCATGCTCGGCGCCGTCAAGTCGCTGGTGCCGCTGGTCACCGAGATGGGACCTGCGATGGCCGCCGCCGCCGCCGCCGCCGGCGCCGGGCTGGTGATGCTGGTGCCGCTGTGCCCCGCCTGCCACCAGGCGATCGCGCTCCTTGCGCGCGTCTTCGAACGCGAGGGCATCACCACGGTGACGGTCACGGGAGCGCGCGACATCACCGAGCGCGTGCGCCCACCCCGCGCGGGATGGCTCAACTACCCGCTCGGGTACTGCGTGGGACGGCCCAACCAGCCCGACGAGCAGCGCGCCATCTGCCTCGACGTGCTGCGCTTGGCAACAACGGCGACGATCCCGGGCGAGGTCAGCGAGCTGCCGTTCGCGTGGCCCGATCCGCTGTGGGCGGACCTGGTGGTGCAGCAGTATCGGGATGAGGCCGACACGGTCATCGCGCAGCGGAGCCACGAGTTCAACGCTGCCGGCGAGCACTTCGCGGCCGCCGAGGTCACCGCGGTCGAAGAGATGTCCCGACGGGGCGAACTCTGACCGCTGTCGGAGCTGGTCAGCGCCCCGTTGCGGTGCCGGTTAGGCGGCGATGCACCGACACCGCGTAGGCGCCATCGCCACAGAAGGGCGCTTGGTCCCATGTCGACCAGCGGGCGGCGAGCTCCAGGCCGGCGACACCGCAATCAGTGTCGTAGTCGCTCAATCCGTAGGCACGGTCGAGCTGGAAGCCGCACACCAGCGCGCCGCCGGCCGCGAGGTGACGAGCGCACGCGGCGACCAGGGCCGCCTGGGTGCCGGCCGGCGTGAACAGCGGCACATTCCCCGCCATCACAACCACCTCAAAGCGGCGGTCGAGCGCGAGACCGCACATGTCGGCCACGTGCCAGCTGAGCGTTGGGCCGATGCGGCGGGCGGTCGCGATCATCGAGGGGTCGGCATCGACCCCCACCACGTCGACACCACGTGCGGCCAGCTCCCGAGCCACTCGTCCGGTGCCGCAGCCGACGTCGAGAACCGACTGGGGACGCAGCGTCATCACCAGGTCGGCCTCACCGTCGACGTTGGCTCCGGACGCCGCGCACTCATCGAACCGCGCCTGGTACTTGTCGCCGTCCCACCGCACATCGTCGGAACCCGTCGCTCGGTCGGATCGCAGCGACCGGCCGGCTCTCCGACGACCTCCAGGGTTGGGGGGATCGGTCAGCTCAGATCCACTGGTCATCGGCACCAGCACTTGTACGCGATCAGTCACGAGTCACGCCGCGGCCCGTGGGTGCCCCGTGGTGCGGCGGATACTGAGTTCTGCGCAACGATGAAGGCGAGAAAGGACATGCACGGCGCTGAGAGCCCGGGCCCAACGATGACTCCACGCGTCCGCATGACCGACGGTCATCAACTTGCCCTGCTGTCCGGCTACCGCGGCGTCACCGCCTTGCGCTGGTTGGGCATCGTGCTTCTGTTGGGGTCGGCACTGACAACGCCTGCCCAGCCGTGGCTGCCCGGGACCATCGGGGTCGCCGTCATCGCCTCGGGCTACAACTTGGGCGCCATGGAGCTGCAGCGCCGGGGTGAAGTATCTCTGCGGGTGCGTGCGACCCTCCTTTGCGCCGACTTCGTGGGGTGCCTGGTGGCCATGCTGAGCATGATGGGCCTGACCGAAGCCGGAGCCGGGCCAGCGGAGAGCATCGGTCTGCTCCTGGTCGGCGTCGAAGCGGTCGTGCTGTTCGATATGGCGGGCTACGTGTGGTTCTGCGTCGCGGCACCTCCGGCGCTGGCGCTGGCCGCTTGGGATCAGGCACGGGTGATGAACTTTCGGGGCGACCCAGGGCAGTGGGCCTACACATGGGCCGTCTTTTTGGTGTTGCTCTGGCTGATCGCCCTGCGGGGAAGGCAGGACTCGTGGTTGCGCGGTGAGCTGAGACGCCTTGCCGCCACGGACGACCTGACCGGGCTGTCCAACCGCCGTTCCTTTCGCTCCAGCCTCACCAATGAGGTGGCGAGAGCCAGGCGCAGCGGACGGCAACTGTGCCTCCTGATGCTGGATCTCGACCACTTCAAGGACGTGAACGACACGTTCGGCCATGGAGTCGGCGACCGCGTCCTGGCCAACGTCGGTGACCTGCTGGCGTCCGGCATGCATCGCGCTGGAGTCGATGTCGCCGCGAGGGTCGGCGGCGAGGAGTTTGCGGTCATCCTCCCCGACACCGACGAGGCCGGCGGCCTTCGCGCGGCCGAACGGCTCCGCCTCAAGGTGGAGTCGCGGGTCGACAACATCCTGACGACGATGAGTGTGGGCGTTGCGGTTTCCCACCTCGGCGACGACGTGGATTCACTGCTCGGCACCGCTGACATGGCCCTCTACGCCGCCAAGGCGGCGGGCCGCAACTGTGTCCGGGTGGCGGGAGACGGACCAGGGTGGGAGGCCGGAGCCGCCTGAGCCTTCGGGCACTGCACCCTCCGCTTGAGTCGTCACCGGAGACGCATCACGCCCTCGACACCGAGCCTGCCGTCCCGGTCTGCACAGGAGCGTTGCGGCCCGAGAAGAACTCAAGCAGGTAGGGCGCCAGCACCTGGATGTCAACCTGGTGTGTCTGTCCCTCGAGGACCTCGTGCCGCGCGTTCGGCATGGCGTTGGTCAGCACCTCGGCGCTGACCCGCATGAAGGGCATGTGCGCGAGGCTCGCGCTGCCGTCCATCACCAGCGCGGGCGCGGTGACGACGCGGACGCGCTCAACAGGCGGCCGGCGATCGTCCCCGAGCGCGGCAGCGTCGTTGACGAGCGTCGGCGCCACGGCCTCGAACGTCGGCCACGCGGGCGACTGACGCATGCCCTTGACGCCATCGTCGGACGCTCCGACCAACCTCATGAACAACTCGACCGCACCGCCACGGTCTCCCTTCTGCACCAGCTCCGCGAGCTCGGTGCGGTAGGCGACCCACGCGGCGATCCCCGCCTCACTGGCGTCGTACGGGATTTCGTACACGGCGACGCGCTCGACGCGCGCCCCGAGCCGCATCGCGGCCTCGAGCACGAGCGCCCCGCCGGAGGAGATGCCGTACAGCGATGCCGTGCCCGCGAGCTCGATGAGCGTATCGATGTCCTCGACCTCGCGCTCGAGGATGTCCGGTGTCGCGTGACCCGTACCGCTCTCACCGCGGCCGCGCCGGTCATACGAGTACACGCGACGTGAGGGCGCAAGCAGCGCCGCGAGCGCCGGCGACGAACCGAAGGTGCGGAAGGCCAGCGCGCCATCGACGAGGATGACGGCCGGGCCGGTGCCGAAGACGTCGTACGCGATCTCTGTTCCGTCTGCAGATCTCACTGTGGGCATAGTCAGACCTCTACGGGAGCGGTGCCCCGAGCGGGAACTGCAGCGTGGCGCGCACCCGCATCGGTCATGACTCGTGGTCCTCCACCATGACCAGGGTGTTGCCGTCGGGGTCGCGGAAGAAGAACATCGGCGGCACGCCGGCGCCGAAGCGCATCACCGCGTCAACGTCGACGCCCCGCCCAGCCAGGTCCGCGTGGATGGCGTCCACGTCGGCTGTGCCGAGGCGGATGCCGGTGTCGATTCCGGTGGCGCGTCCGTGCGGGGGCGCCAGCGCGATCGTGGTCACCGACCCCGGCGCCGCCACCTCGACCCAGCGCATGCCCGATCCGAAGGGGGCGTCCCGGCGCTTCTCGAAACCCAGGGTGCCCACATAGAACTCGATGGCGCGTTCGTGGTCGCTGACGGGTATGGCGACGTTGAGGATGCCGCTGATCTTCAGCGCGGTCTGCTCGGTCATGTCATCTCCTCGTGGCGGCTGGTGGGCGGTGGCCCGGGTCCTGCTCAATTCGACCTCGGGACGCGCCGCGATTCATCGGTCGCGGACCGATCAGTCTCGGACAGCATGACTTTCGTGCCTGATACCACCGTCCTCACTGTCCCGGGCGCCGACCGGACGTGATTCCCCACAATACGGGGTATGGACGAAGCGGTTGCCAAGATGGAACGGGCCTTCCAGGCCATTGACCCAGTCATGACGGCGGTGACGCCTGGTGACCTCGACAAGCCATCACCGTGTGCCGACTGGACGGTTGGCAGGGTGGTGACGCATCTTCTCAATGGCCTCAACGAACGAGCGGCGACC
>JALYTM010000020.1 GCA_030854305.1 Candidatus Dormiibacterota bacterium | reverse complement strand
CTCAACACCGTCAACGCGGCTTGCCCTGGAGAGGCGACCGGTGGCTTCATCTCGTCCACCGGCACTGACAACGGATGCCGTCCTTTCCGAGCTGCATACCCGCTGCATGCGTCATATTCGGGGACACAGCTCGCCTTCGCCACCGCATACCTGGCGGCCCACCCGAGGACCCGCCTTGTGACAGTCTCACTCGGCGCCAACGACCTGTTTCTCCTCGAGACAGCCTGCGCCGGTAACCCCACGTGTATCGCGGCGGGCCTGCCGGCAGCGCTGGGTACGATTGCCGCGAACATGAATTTCATTCTTCACGCCCTGCGGTCGGAGTTCCACGGGGTGCTCATAGTCGTCAACTACTACTCGCTGGACTACACCGATGCGAGTGGCACCGGGATCACCAAGTTGCTCAACCAGTCCGAGACTGCATCCGCGCACGCCAACGGAGCGGTGGTTGCCAACGTGTTCCGCGCCTTCCAGTCGGCGGCCGCCGCGGCGGGTGGCAAGACGTGCAACGCCGGCCTGCTCAACGCCAGCCCCGCGAATCAGTTCGTGTGCGACGTGCATCCCAGCCAGTCCGGACAGGACCGGATCGCGAACACCGTCGAGGAGGTGTACGAGGCGGCCCGCGCCGCCTGACGACGCTGGAGGTCCCATCCTGCCCACGCGGACCATCCAGACGAGCGGCACCTGCCCGGAGTAGTCTGCCCGGGAGCGTCCACACGGTCCAATCGGCGAAACGAGCCGACACCGGAGACGGTCTGTATGTGGGGTATGCACATGTTCAAGGTGATCGTGATAGCCACCGACGGTTCGGAAGCGGCGGATCGAGCAATGTCGCTCGCCCAAGATCTCGCCGGCGATCACAAAGCGCGCTTGGTGGTGGTCCACGTTGACGAACTCGTTCCCGGCCATGGAGGCGCACACCACGCCCAGGTCATGGAGCCGGAGATCCAGACGAAGATCAAGGACCAGGTGTCGGCACTCAACGCCGCTGGTTTTGAAGCACAGCTCACGGTGGCTCGGGTGGTGACGCACGGCCCTGCGCATGCCATCGCCGACGAAGCCAAGAGCGCGAACGCTGAGCTCATCGTCGTCGGCAACGTCGGCAGCGGGCCGCTCAAGGGACTGCTGCTCGGGAGCGTTGCACACCGGCTACTGCTCATCGCGCCCTGCCCCGTGCTCGTGGTCCCGCGCGCGGGCTCCGAGCCCGATGCGCTCCCCTCGACCGGTTAGGTCTGGGAACCGCGCCGCACCCAGCCGCCGCCCTATCCGACCGCGCCGCTCACCGGGTTCCGGGTGTTGTTGTCCCGGCTGCCGAACACCTTGCGACCCACCCACCGGACCGGGTCCCAGTGCTTGTCGGCGACGCGCTCCTTGAGCGGGATGATCGCGTTGTCGGTGATGTGGATGTGCTCGGGGCACACCTCAGTACAGCACTTGGTGATGTTGCAGAACCCGAGGCCGCCCTCGTCGCGGGTCTGCTCGGTGCGGTCGAGAATGTCCTTGGGGTGCATCTCGAGACCGGCGACGCGCACGAAGAAGCGTGGTCCGTAGAAGCTGTTGCTCAGCTCATGGCTGCGGTTGATGTGGCAAACGTCCTGGCAGAGGAAGCACTCGATGCACTTGCGGAACTCGTAGAGGCGGTCGATGTCACGCTGCTGGATGCGCCACGGGGTGCCGTCGTCGGGCGCGGCAGTGAACGGCGGGATCGCCTTGTTGATCTCGTAGCTGCGCGACACGTCGGTGACCAGGTCCTTGATCAGGGGGAAGGACTTCATCGGCCGCACCGTGATCGGGCCGGGCGGCAGGTCGTCGACGCGCGTCTTGCACATCAGTGAGGGGTGTCCGTTGATCTCGGCGCTGCACGACCCGCACTTGGCCGCCTTGCAGTTCCAGCGGGCGGCGAGGTCGGTCTCGAGGTTGTGCTGGATGTAGTGGATGGCGTCGAGCACCACCATGCCGCTGACACCGGGCACCTCGTAGGTGACGTCGCGCTGCTCAGCGCCCGGCACGCCGCGGAAGACGTTGAGCGTGATCGTCTCCCCGGTCAGCCCGGGGTCCATGACCACCTGCTCGACGTGCTGGTTGGACGCGGGCGCGGGCGACGTCTGCTCGTCAATGGTCGCCATCAGGGGTTCTCCGTGATGACCGTCGCCGGCGGCATGGTGGCGGGATCGATGTGCCCCTTGGGCAGCTTAACGGGGTCGTAGAAGCGTGACCGCGGTAGCAGTTGGCGGAGGGCGTCCGGCATCGGCTGCGACGGGACCGCCTCGACCTGCATGGAGTCGCCCACACGCCGCGCCAGGTTGTTCACCTTGCCCTGCTCCGTCTCCTGCTCGAGGTGGTCGAAACGCCATTGCGAACCACGGCTCTCGCGACGCTGCAGCGCGCTGCGCACGATCGCCTCACTGACCGTGAGCATGAAGCCGACGTCGCGACACGTGTGCCACCCGGGGTTGAGCACGCGGTCTCCACCGACGCGCATGTTGGCGCTGCGAGCGCGAATCGCTTCGATGGCGGACAGCGCGCGATGCAGCGACTCCTCACTGCGGCCGATGCCGGCGTCGTCCTGCATGGCGGCCTGCAACGCTTCGTGGAGGAGGTAGGGGTTCTCGCCCTGGGTCCCGTCGGAGCTGTCGAGCGGCGCCAGCAGCGCTCGTTGCTCCGCCTCGACGTCACGCTCGTCGATGCGCCGCACCGCGCCACCGCTGCGGGCGAACTCGGCGGCGCCCACACCGGCACGCCGCCCGAACACGAGGATGTCGCCGAGCGAGTTCCCACCCAGGCGGTTGGCTCCGTGGAGACCGCCGGCCGACTCCCCAGCCGCGTACAGGCCGGGCACCGAGGTGGCCGCCGTCTCCGCGTCCACTCGGATCCCGCCCATGGTGTAGTGGATGGTGGGGCCCACCTCAAACGGCTCTTTGGTGATGTCGACGGACGCCAGCGCGTGGAACTGCTCGTACATCGACGGGAGCTTGCGCTTGATGTACTCGGGCCCCCGATGGGTGATGTCAAGGAACGCCCCGCCGTGGGGCGACCCGCGACCCGCACGCGCCTCCTTGTAGATGGAGCGGGCGACGACGTCACGCGAGCTGAGCTCCTTCTTCACGGGGTCGTACTCGAGCATGAAGCGCTTGTGCTCGCTGTTGTAGAGCAGCCCTCCCTCACCGCGGACGGCCTCGGTGACCAGGATTCCGCGCGCCCCGGGCGGCCAGATCATCCCGGTGGGGTGGAACTGCACGAACTCCATGTCGAGCAGGTCGGCGCCCGCCTCGTAGGCCATCGCCGCACCGTCGCCGGTGCCCTCCCAGCTGTTGCTGGTGTAGCGGTACATCCGGCCCCATCCACCACTGGCCATCACCGTGGCGCCTGCCTTGATGACCACGAACGCGCCGTCGTTGCGGTTGTACCCGGTGGCCCCGACCACGCGGTCACCGTCCTTCAGCAGCTTGGTGAGCGTGTACTCCATGTAGCACTCGGCCCCGGCGGTGTGGACCAGCTTGTCCTGGCAGGTACGGATCAGCTCCAGCCCGGTGCGGTCGCCCACGTGGGCCAGCCGCTTGAAGCTGTGCGCGCCGAAGGCGCGCTGCATGATGAGCCCGTCGTCGGTGCGGTCGAACAGGCCGCCCCACCGCTCCAGCTCGTACACGCGGTCGATCACTTCGTGGGCGTACAGCTCGACCATGCGCCAGTTGTTCACCAGCTGGCCACCGAGCATGGTGTCGGCGAAGTGCACTTCCCACCCGTCGCGTGAGTCGAGGTTGCCCAGCCCAGCGGCGATGCCGCCTTCGGCCATCACCGTGTGCGCCTTGCCGAGGAGCGACTTGGTCACCACGATGGTGCTGCAACCCGCCTCCGCCGCGGCGATCGCGGCTCGCATCCCGGCGCCACCGGCGCCGATCACGAGGACGTCGCACTCGTGGGTGGTGTAGCTCTCGGCGGCCATCAGAAGAGGATGTGGGGGTCGAGGAAGACCCCGTGCTGCAGCAGCCGGATGTACACGTCGGTGAGCACCACACTGAACAGGCTCAGCCATGCCCACAGGGGATGGTTGAGGTTGAGCCGGGTCAGCCCCGCCCACGCGCGATTGCGCGCCGTGCCGAGGCGTGCGGTCGAGTAGCAGTCGAGGCCGCCGCCCACGAGGTGCCGCAGCGAGTGGCAGCCGAACGTGTACGCGGTCAGCAGGGCGACGTTCAGCAACATGATGCCGGTGCCCAGGCCCAGCCAGAGGTGACCGTTGTACGAGAAGGCGAGGATCGCGTCGTACCACAGCCAACCGAGGATGACCAGCGCTGCGTAGAGCGTGAAACGGTGCAGGTTGTTGAGCACGAAGGGGAAGCGGGTCTCGCCGCGGTAGCTGCGATGGCGCAACTCACCGAGCGCGCAGGCCGGCGGGTCCCAGAAAAAGGAACGGTAGTACGCCTTTCGGTAGTAGTAACAGCTGGCGCGGAAGATCAGCGGAGACCACAGCACGAAGATCGCCGGCGACACCGGGCCCGTCTTCCAGATCAGCGGCGAGAAGAACGGCGACAGGTACGGGCCCCACTCGCCGACGTGGTTGACCGAGCCGGGCGGCGACTCGATGAACGCCGTCCACAGGACATAGAGGCCGAAACCGCCGAGGACGGTCACCACTGTCAACGGGAGCAGCCACCACGGCTGGTCGCGACGCAGCCGCCCCACAAGGGTGGGGCCATCCTCGTGGGCGCGGGGCTCCCCCGCAGGCGACGCGGTGATCTGTGCCATCCGGGTGACGTCTCTCCCAGATGCGCCGTCCGTCGCGACGCATCGCTGCAGATTGATCGAGAACTCGGCGTGATCCTAGCGAAAACCGAATCGATCGGGGGTGGCGGCGGTCGCGTGCGCGGCGTGCCCCCACGCCCGCGCCGCCACCGCGATGAAGGTCGTCGCCCACTATCCTGTACTCTCAGGCGGCATAGAATCCTCGCGCGCCCCGGCGCCCTCTTTGCTGCGTCCGACGGTGCCCCACGACCTCACCGACCCGGCCTTCGACCGCGAGGGCTGTGGCGTCGCATTCGTGGCCACCACTTCCCGGTCTGCCGAGCACCGGGTGGTTGACCTCGCCCTGCGCGCCCTTGTCAACCTGGGCCACCGCGGTGCCACCGGCGCCGACCCCGAGAGTGGCGACGGCGCCGGCATCCTGCTCCAGGTCCCCGACGCCTTCCTGCGTCGCGTTGTCGACTTCCCGCTCCCGGCGGCGCGCACCTACGGCGTGGGCATGGTGTTCCTGCCGGCGGCGGCGCGGCTGAGGCGCACCGCCGAGGACATCATCGCCACCGCCTGCGACGACGAGGGTCTGCGACTGCTGGGCTGGCGCGACGTGCCGGTCGACGCCACCGCGCCGGGCAGCACGGCTCGCGCGGGGATGCCGAGGATCCGCCAGTTCGTCCTAGCCAGCGTCGGCCTCGAGGGCAACGCCCTGGAGCGCCGCCTGTACGTGCTGCGGCGGGTCATCGAGACCCGCGCCGCTGCCGTCGGTATGGATCGGCTGACCATGCACATCGCCAGCCTCAGCAGCCGCACCGTGGTCTACAAAGGCATGCTGACGGCGGAGCAGCTCCGTCGCTTCTACCCCGACCTGCAGGAGGCGGACGTGGTCTCCGCGCTGGCGATCGTGCACGCGCGCTTCTCGACCAACGTGCTCCCCCGCTGGGACCTTGCCCAGCCTGCCCGGATGTCGGCCCACAACGGCGAGATCAACACGCTGCGCGGCAACACCGGCTGGATGTTCGCACGTGAGTCGAAGTTCCGCAGCGCCGTCTTCGGTGACGACGTCGCCAAGCTGGCGCGCGTCCTCGACATCAAGGGTTCCGACTCCACGCAGTTCGACAACGTGCTGGAGATGCTCACGCTCGCCGGGCGGCCGGTGGCCCACGCGATGATGATGATGATTCCCGAGGCATGGTACGGGAACCCGCTGCTGGACGACTCACGACGCGCCTTCTACGAGTTCCACAGCTCGCTGATGGAGCCGTGGGACGGGCCGGCGGCGATCGCGTTCACCGATGGCACCATCGTTGGTGCCAGCCTCGACCGCAACGGTCTGCGGCCGGCGCGCTGGATGATCACCGACGACGGCCTGGTGGTGATGGCCTCTGAGGCGGGTGTCCTCGACATCGCCGACGAGCACATCGTCAAGAAGTGGCGGCTCGACCCCGGGCGCCTGTTGCTCGTCGACACGGCCGCCGGTGAGGTGCTCGACGACGACGCCACCAAGGAGCAGCTCGCGTCGCGCCATCCCTACGACGAGTGGATCCGCGGCGGCACAGTGCGGCTCGAAACGCTGCCGCTCGGTGAGGAGCCCACCGAGCCGGACCGCGGAACCCTGCGGATCCGCCAGCAGCTGTTCGGCTGGACCGACGAAGACCTCCGCCTGGTGGTGACGCCGATGGCCCAGCGCGGCGAGGAGGCGGTGGGGTCGATGGGCAACGACGTCCCGCTGGCGGTCCTCAGTGAGCGACCGCAGTCCGTCTTCAACTACTTCCGGCAGCAGTTCGCACAGGTCACCAACCCGCCCATCGACTCGATCCGCGAGGCCTCGGTGATGTCGCTGGTGACCAGCCTCGGGGCCGGCGGCAACCTTCTCGAGCAGGGACCGGTGCAGGCGATGCGCCTGGAGATCCCCTACCCAATCCTGACCGGTGCCGACCTCGCCACCATCCGGCACATCACCCAGCGACAGTTCCCGACCGAGACGCTATCGGCGGTGTTCCACCGCGGGGGCGGCGCAGACGGTCTCCGTGAGGGCCTCAGGCGCCTCTGCCGGCTGGCTTCGAAGGCGGTTGCCGACGGCCGCACCATCCTGGTCCTGAGCGACCGCGCCGCCGACGCCGCCCACGTGCCCATCCCGGCCCTGCTGGCAGTGGGAGCGGTCCACCACCACCTGATGCGCGAGCGCACCCGCACCGGGGTGGGCCTGGTCATCGAGAGCGGCGAGCCCCGCGAGGTCGCGCACCTGGCGCTGCTGATCGGCTGCGGAGCGGAAGCCGTCAACCCCTACCTGCTCCTCGACACCGCCGCCGAGCTGGCCCGGTCCGGCGTGCTCGGCGAGGTCGACAGCGGCGCCGCTCCGCGCAACGTCCTCACCGCCCTGCGCAAGGGACTGCTGAAGACGATCTCGAAGATGGGCATCTCCACCATCGAGTCCTACTGCGGCGGCCAGCTGTTCGAGGCCCTCGGGCTCGCCGACGAGGTGGTCGCGGAATGCTTCTCCGGCGTCCCATCGCGCATCGGCGGAGCCGGCTTCGCCCGCATCGCCGCTGACGCCGGCAGCCGCCACGGCAACGCGTTCCCCGAGGTGGGAGCACCCGGCAAGCTGCTCGAGAGCGGCGGCCGCTACCAGTGGCGCCGCGACGGTGAGAAGCGGGCGTGGAACCCCGCGGTGGTCGGCGCCTTGCAGCATGCGGTGCGGTCGGCTTCGGCGGAGCACTTCGCGCACTACGTGGAGCTGGCCGACCGCGAGTCGGCAGAGCGACGCACCGTCCGCGGCCTCCTCGCGCTGCGCGACGCGCCGGAGCCGCTGCCACTCGATGAGGTCGAACCAGCCGACACGCTGATGCACCGGTTCGCGACCGGGGCGATGTCGCTGGGGTCGATCAGCCCGGAGATGCACGAGACCCTGGCCATCGCGATGAACAGCATCGGTGGACGGTCGAACACCGGCGAGGGGGGTGAGGACCCGGCGCGGTTCGTCAGCGACGACCACGTGAACCGGCGCAGCGCCATCAAGCAAATCGCGTCGGGACGCTTCGGTGTCACCGCCCACTACCTGGTCAACGCCGACGAGATCCAGGTGAAGATGGCCCAGGGCGCCAAGCCGGGCGAGGGCGGGCAGCTTCCCGGCGACAAGGTCGACGTGACCATCGCGCGGCTTCGTCACGCCACCCCGGGCGTGCAGCTGATCTCACCACCGCCGCACCACGACATCTACTCCGTCGAAGACCTGGCGCAGCTGATCCATGACCTGCGCGCTGTCAACCCGCGGGCGCGCATCAGCGTCAAGCTGGTGGCGGAGGCGGGGGTGGGGCCGGTGGCGGCCGCCGTCGCCAAGGCACGCGCCGACCACATCGTGATCGCCGGCGGCGAGGGTGGCACCGGCGCGGCGCCGCTGACATCGCTCAGCCATGCCGGCATTCCCTGGGAGCTGGGCGTCTCGGAGGCGCAGCAGACGCTGGTCAGCAACGGACTGCGCGACAGCGTGGTCCTGCAGACCGACGGGTTGATGCGCACCGGGCGTGACGTGGTCATCGCCGCCATGCTCGGCGCCGAGGAGTTCGCCTTCGCCACCGCGCCGCTGGTGGCGGCGGGCTGCGTGATGATGCGCGTCTGCCACCTCAACACCTGCCCAGTGGGCATCGCCACCCAGGACCCGCAGCTGCGCGAAAGGTTTACCGGCAAGGTCGAGCACATCGTCACCTTCATGCGGTTCCTCGCCGAGGACGTGCGCCGCTGGATGTCGCGTGTCGGCGTCAGCCGGTTCGACGACCTCGTCGGCCGCACCGACCTGCTAGAGCAGGTGGACCACCGCGGGGGCGTCGACCTGTCGCGGGTGCTGGCGTCGTCGCAGGCATCCGGGGCGCCACTTGCGGGCAGCCCGGCCGCGCTGGGCGTGTCAACAGCCGCGGTGCGCAAGGGCAACACGGCGCCTCACAGGGCGGTGACCGACCTCGACGACCGTGTCCTTGAGCTGGCTGTCGATGCCATCGAGAACGCCACTCCGCTGCAGCTGCAGATGCGCATCAGCAACGTCGACCGCAGCGTGGGCGCCCGGCTCAGCGGCGTCATCGCTCAGCGCCACGGAGCCGAGGGCCTGCCCAGCGACACCATCCGGATCGACCTCCGCGGCAGCGCCGGCCAGTCACTCGGCGCGTGGCTGGCTCCGGGGGTCACGCTCACCGTCGAGGGCGAGGTGAACGACGGTTGCGGCAAGGGGTTGAGCGGCGGACGCATCGTGGTGGTGCCGCCGGCGCACTCGCCACGGGTGGCCGACGACAACGTCATCGCCGGCAATGTCGCGCTGTACGGCGCCACCTCTGGCGAGATGTTCCTCTGCGGCGTCGCCGGCGAGCGCTTCGCGGTACGCAACAGCGGCGCCCGCGCGGTGGTCGAAGGCGCCGGGGACCACGCGTTGGAGTACATGACCGGGGGAACGGTACTCATCCTCGGACGTACCGGCCGCAACGTGGCCGCCGGGATGAGCGGCGGTGTCGCCTACATCCTCGACGTGGACGGCCGCCTCCACCAGCGGTGCAACCAGGGCATGGTCGAGCTGCTGCCGGTGGAACGCGCGGACGACGAGGGCGGCGCTCGCGCGCTGCTCGAGCGCCACCTCGCGTACACGCGGAGCGCGCTGGCGGAACGGCTGCTGGACAGATGGGACGACACGGTCCGCCGGCTGGTGATGGTGCTGCCCACCGACGAGCGCCGCGCCCGCGAGGCGCGCCGTCGTGGGCTCGAACTGGCCGTATGACGCCGCGCCGCGAGTTCCTCGAGGTGCCGCGCAGAGCGTCTCCGTACCGCCCTGTCCACGAGCGTGTGCGCGACCACTGCGAGGTGATCGTGCCCCTCCCCCTGGCGGAGGTCGAGATGCAGGCGGCTCGCTGCATGGAGTGCGGCATCCCCTTCTGCCATGACGCCTGTCCACTTGGCAACCTGATCCCGGAGTGGAACGAGCCCGCGCGGCGCGGCGACTGGCGCAGCGCGTTCGCCAAGCTGGACAGCACCAACAACTTCCCGGAGTTCACCGGATGGTTGTGCCCGGCCCCCTGCGAGCCCGCCTGCGTCCTCGCCATCGGCGGGGACGCGGTGAGCATCAAGGAGATCGAGCGCACCGCCGTGGAGAAGGCATTCGCATCGGGGTGGATCCGGCCGCGTCCGCCGGCTCACCGTACCGGCCGGACCGTCGCCGTGGTCGGCTCCGGACCTGCCGGCCTGGCCGCCGCGCAGCAGCTCAACCGTGCCGGCCACCTGGTGACCGTGTATGACCGATCCGATCGCCCCGGCGGGCTGCTGCGCTACGGCATCCCCGATTTCAAGATGGACAAGGCGCTGCTCGACCGCCGCCTCGACCTGCTCACCGCCGAGGGCGTGGGGTTCGAATGTGGATACGACTGCGGGGTGGACATCACCGGCCAGGAGCTGCTGCTCCGTCACGACGCAGTGGTCCTGGCCGTGGGCGCGGAGAACGGCCGCGACGTGGACCTGCCCGGGCGCGAGCTGCGCGGAGTGCACCTGGCCATGGACTACCTCACCGGCCAGAACCGCCGCGTTGCCGGCACCGGCGACCCTGCCATCAGCGCCGCCGGGCGGCACGTGGTGATCATCGGCGGCGGCGACACAGCGTCGGACTGCCTCGGCGACTCACACCGCGATGTCTGCGCCTCGGTGCGGCAGCTGGTGATCTACCCCGAGCCCCCCGCGGCGCGACCCGTCGACAACCCATGGCCTCAGTGGCCGCTGGTGCTGCGCAGCTCGGCGGCGCACGGCGAGGGCGGGACGCGCGTGTTCGGTGCTGAGGTGCTGGGCTTCAGCGGCGACGCCGCCGGCGCCGTCGACGGGATCACCG
>JALYTM010000276.1 GCA_030854305.1 Candidatus Dormiibacterota bacterium | reverse complement strand
CGCGACGAGCTGCGGCGACGCACCACCGAGAGCGAGGGGAGGTGGAAGGACCTGCTCAGCCGGCTCACCGAGGTCACCCCTGACGGGCTCGACGCCGGGTTTCGCAACCTGGCGCGGTTCCGGGCCGACCTCGCCGCCGCGGAGGAGAGGTTCCGGGACATCAGCGCCCGCCTTGTGGATGTCCGCGCCGAGCAGGAGGCACTCCGCACCGTCTACCGCAGCCTCGACGACCTCGCGGCCGCAGTGGCACCACCGCACGGTGACAGCCGCGTTCGCCACGCCTCGCGGCAGGTCTTCCAGATGATCGAAGAGGAACGCATGCGGATCGCGCGTGACATGCACGACGGCCCGGCTCAGTCGATGGCCAACCTGGTACTCCAGGCGGAGATCCTCGAGCGTCTGATCCAGCGTGATCCGCAGCTGGTCATCAAGGAGCTGGCCGACTTCAAGGACGGGGTGCGGTCGGTGCTGGACGACACACGCCGGCTGATCTTCGACCTCCGGCCGATGACGCTTGACGACCTCGGCCTGGTGCCCACGCTGCGCAAGTTCGTCAAGGAGTTCGCCGATCGGTCACGGGTCAACGCCCAGCTGCGCGTGGTCGGGGAGGAGGTACGGCTGCCCGGTTCCCTCGAGCCCACTCTCTTCCGGATCATCCAGGAGGCGCTGAACAACTGCGGCAAGCACGCCGCCGCCCACAACGTCGAAGTGGTCATCCACTTCCATCCGGACTCGGTGGTGGGCGTGGTCCGCGACGACGGCGTGGGCATGGACGTCGCCGAGGTGGAGGCCACCCTGGACAGTACCAAGCACCTCGGCCTGATCTCGATGCGCGAGCGGGCAGACCTCGAGAAGGGCACGCTGGAGATCAAGTCGGAGCCGGGGACGGGCACCGAGGTCCGGGCGACGCTGCACTACCCGGGCGGGAGCGATGCCGCGGCCGGCGGGCGGTCGGGTTCCGCGAAATCCTGACCGTCGGCGACAATGGAGTGGTGAGATTCCGGGCGTTGGCCTGTGACTACGACGGAACCGTCGCCTCGCAGGGGGTGATGGCCCCCGACACCGTCGACGCTCTCAGGCGGCTGCGAGAGTCGGGCCGGCGCGTGGTCCTGGTCACCGGGCGCATCCTCGACGAGCTTCTCGACATCTGCGACGACGTCGACGTCTTCGACCTGTGCATCCTCGAGAACGGCGCACTCCTGTACAACCCGGCCACCGGGCGACAGCGGCTGCTCGGGCCCGAGCTTCCGCAGCGACTGGTCGGCGCCCTCCGCAGCCGGGGGGTGACCCCGCTCTCGGTGGGGCGGGCCATCTGCTCCACGTGGGAGCCGTTCGAGGCGGAGGTTGTTCGCGCCATCCACGAGCTGCACCTCGACCTTCAGATCATCTTCAACAAGCACTCGGTGATGGTCCTGCCCGCCAACGTCAACAAGGCCACCGGGCTCACCGCGGCGCTCCACGACCTCGGCATCAAGCCGCTCGCAACCGTCGCGGTGGGCGACGCCGAGAACGACCTGGTGATGCTGGGTTTGGCCGGCGTCGGGGTCGCGGTGGGCAACGCGCTCGACAGCGTCAAGCAGCGGGCCGAGCTGGTGATGCCGGCACGGGCGGGCGAAGGAGTCGCGCAGCTGGTGGAGGAGATCCTCCGCGACGACCTGGCCTCGGCGCTCGCCCGCGCCGACCGCGAGAAGGCGGGCTGACTACTCCCGCCGCAGAATGCCGGCGAGGCGCTCGGCCAGTGGGCTCCCCAGCACGTCCTCGAGGGGGCGCGGCAGGGCCCGCCGCCAGTTGGGCCACCGCTCGCCGGTGGTTCCGGGCATGTTGGGGCGCTCGATGACCTCCGCGGCGTCTTCGAGCGCTGCCGCCACCAGCATCGACGGCGACCGCGCCAGGGCTGCGTACGCGGCGACGATCACTTCGTCGGCCGTGCCCTCCCACGCATCGCCGACGACCCGGGCCAGCCGGCCCTGGATCTCTGCGGTGCCCTCGATGTTGGGGGTGACGCCGATCGCCCGCTGCGCCTCGAGGTCGCGGCCCGACCAGAGCCCGACGACCGTGGGCAGGTCGTGGGTGGTGACCGCGGTCATGGAGCGCTCCGGGATCGAAGACGTCGGTCCGTCCTCGAACCACAGCAACCGGTACGAGAGGATGTCGCGGGCGGCCATCTGTTCGCGGACCTCCGGCTCCACGGTGCCGAGGTCCTCGCCGACGACGTACGCCCGGGCGCGGACGCTCTCGAGCGCGAGGATGTCGAGGATGTCGTCTGCCGGGTAGCGTACGAACACTCCGTCGCCGGGGGGCGAGCCGCGGGGGATCCAGTAGAGGCGGAACAGGCCCATGATGTGGTCGATCCGCAGCGCCGCCGACGACCGGAAGGCGGACCGGAGGATGGCGATCAGCGGAGCGTAGCCGGCGGCCCGCAGGCGCCAGGGATGGAAGGGCGACTGGGACCAGTCCTGACCGGCGACGTTGAAGAGGTCGGGCGGGGCGCCGACGCTGAAGCCGTCGGCGTAGAGGTGCTGGTCGGCCCACACATCGGCGCCGCCGGGGGCGACGCCGATGGGCAGGTCCTGCATCAGCGGCAGGGGCTCGGCCGCGGAGGCCATCTGCAACTGCAGTGCCCACTGCAGCCAGGCGAAGAAGCGAACCCGGGCCGACAACCGTCGGGCCGCTCGGCGTATGGCCGGCGAGGTGGGGGAGCGCAGCTCCGCCGGCCAGGTGTGCCAGTCGCCCCCGTTCTCCTCGGCCAGCGCGCAGAAGGTGGCGAACCTCCGCAGCGGGTCGCCCTGGGCGCGCCGCCAGCGCCTGAAGTCGGGCGGTGGAGGGGAGGCGCCGTGGACCAGCGTCAACGCCTCCAGCTTCAGCGTGTTCACCGCACCCCGGTCGATCAGGCGGTCGGTGTTGAGCCGGCGCGCGGCGGCGCCCAGGGCGGCCAGCTGGGCGGTGACCCGGTCGGCGCCGGGCGTCTCCTCGACGCGCAGGTACACGGGGTTGAGGAAGCGGCGGCTGGTGGGCAGGTAGGGGCTGTCCTCGATCGGGGATGTGGGGGCGACGGCGGACAGGGGGTTG
>JALYTM010000275.1 GCA_030854305.1 Candidatus Dormiibacterota bacterium | reverse complement strand
GGGCAGCCGCCATCGCGGTGGCCACGGTCGCGACGGGTGACGGTCAGCCGTAGACGGGCGTGAGCCACTCCGCGTACTTCTCGTTTCGCCCCGTGACCACCGACAGGTACAGGTCCTGAATGCGCATCGTCAGGGGGCCCGGCTCGCCGTCGCCGACCCGCCGGCGGTCGATCTCGATCACCGGCGCCACTTGCGCCCCGGTCCCGCAGAGGAACACCTCCTCGGCTGTGTACAGCTCGGTGCGGTCGATGGAGCGCTCCACCACGTCCAGCCCCAGCTCCTCCCGAACCAGGTGAATCAGGCCGTCGCGGGTGATCCCCTCGAGGATGTTGTCCGACGGGGGCGGGGTCACCAGCGTTCCCTTGCGGACCAGGAAGACGTTCTCGGCGCTGCCCTCGCACACGTGGCCGTCCATGGTGAGAAGGATCGCCTCGTCCATCCCCGCCTGGAGGGCCTCGGACTTGGCGAGGGCGCTGTTCACGTAGGTGCCGGTGCACTTGGCCCGGGCCGGCATCATGGTGTCGTCGATCCGCCTCCAGGAGCTGACCAGGCAGCGGATCCCGCCGGTGCCGACGTACGCGCCCATCGGGGCGGTGCAGATGGCGAAGCTGTCGGGAACGTCGTGAAGCTTGACCCCGATGATCTCGGCCGACTTGAAGATCAGCGGGCGGATGTACGTGTCCTCGCGGTACTCATTGCGCCGCAGCAGCTCGTGGGTGATCTCGCACAGCTCGGGCGTCGAGAGCGGCACCTCCATCTGGAGGATGCGCGCGTTCGTCCTCATGCGGTCGAAGTGGTCACCCATGCGCAGCGTGAACAGCTGCCCGCGCTCCTCGTTCCAGTAGGCGCGAATGCCCTCGAAGACGCCCGTCCCGTAGTTGAGACCGTGGGTGAGCAGGCCCACCTTGGCGTCGCCGTACTGGCAGATCCGGCCGTCGAACCAGATCCATGACGTCTCGCGACGGGTGACGGCATCAGGCGCATTGGACGGGGCTGTCGTGGTCATGGGTTGCAGCGTACCGCCCCGTGGGGCAACCACGCTGCCCGATCGAGGCGACGCCCGCGCCCGATGCGCGATCGACCCTCTGATATGCTCATTTGTCGTTAACACTTGGCCGAGCTGGGCGTTCGTCGCACCTGGGCGATCGACCGCGGTCAGGGACAGGGAGGAGTCATGACCGACGTCGTCAAAGTACAGCGCGTGTCGTTGCCGCCGGCTCGCTCGATCCGTTGGAACCCCGGCCCCGAGGAGCTCCGCGCGCTGACGTCGGCGATGCCCAACGCCCACCTGACCGAGTTCGGCAACTTCAACGTCCAGTCCAAGGTCGTCTCGCGCAGCAAGGGCAGCACGTACATCGTCACCGACCACCCCGAGCAGCACACGGACCAGACGGTGTCGAAGGCGGTCGGTGAGCAGGTCGCAGCCGTCCAGGAGGAGCACATCCGCGACCGCGACATGGTCGTCGTCGACGGCTACATCGGCAACGACCCTGAGCGACGCGTCCGCGCCCGGCTCTACATCGAGGCCGCCTTCGCCAACATCGCGGGCATGCAGCGCTGGCTGTACTTCGACAGCGAGGGTGGGGGCGGCGAGGACTGGGATCCCGAGCTGACGGTCATCTACACCCCGTCGCTGGTGGCGACGGGCTACCCCAACGACCGGCTGATCGCCGTCGACCTGGACCGCGGGCTCACCCGGGTGCTCAACAGCGACTACTTCGGCGAGTCCAAGAAGGGCGGCCTGCGGATGTGGAACAAGCTGACTCACGACCAGGGCGGCCTGTCGCTCCACGCCGGTTGCAAGGTGATCCCCACGCATCGGGGAGAGCAGGCGATGCTCATCGTGGGCCTCTCCGGCACGGGCAAGACCACCACCACCTTCACCCGGCAGAACGACTCCAAGCCGGTCCAGGACGACTTCGTGGCGCTCTACCCCGGCGGCCGCATCGTGGCCACCGAGAACGGCTGCTTCGCCAAGACGTTCGCGCTCGACCCCAAGGACGAGCCGACCATCTTCGCCGCCGTCTGCAAGCCCGAGTCCTACCTCGAGAACGTGTCCCAGGCCGACAGCGGCAAGGTGGACTTCTTCGACACCGGCTACACGCAGAACGGCCGCGCGGTGTTCGAGATGGATGCGCTGGGTTGGCACCGCGACGCCCGCGAGATCACTCGCGTCAACCAGCTGCTGATCCTCAACCGCAACGAGAACATCATCCCGGCGGTGGCACGGCTGAGCCGCGAACAGGCCGCCGCCTACTTCATGCTCGGCGAGACCCAGGGCACGTCCGCCGGTGGCAAGGAGGAGGCGGGCAAGTTCCTCCGGGTTCCCGGGACCAACCCGTTCTTCCCACTCCGCCACGAGCAGCAGGGCAACCGTTTTCTCGAGCTGCTCGACTCCTGCGGCTTCGAGGTGTTCCTGCTCAACACCGGTCGCGTCGGCGGCCCCGACGGCAACGAGCACAGCAAGAAGGTGTCGATTCCCTACTCGAGCGCCGTGGTCAAGGCGATCGCGGAGGGGACGATCACCTGGGAGAGGGACCCGGACTTCGGCTACGAGGTGGCCAGCGCCCTGCCCGGTATCGACGACCTCGAGATCCTGCAGCCGCGCCGCCTGTACGAGCGCACCGGCCGCGTCGACGAGTACAACGTGATCGTTGAGAGGCTGCGCGCGGAGCGTCATGACTTCCTCGCCAGGTACCCGGGCCTGAAGGCCGAGATCGTCACCGCCATCGCCTGACGGCGGCGGCACCAGCGGCCGTCCTCGTCCCCGATATCCTCTGCCGATGCGGAGCGCCGCTCGACGCCTGACCATCGGCCTCGCCGGGATCAGCGTCGACCTCGGGTCCCTTCGTGAGTCGAAGGCATTCCGCAGGCTCAGCGCCGGTCAGCTGGTGTCGCTGGTCGGGCGGCAGATCACCATCGTGGCGGTGCCGTACCAGGTGTACGTGCTCACTCGGTCCCCGGTGCTGGTTGGCCTGCTCGGCCTGGCCCAGGCGGTCCCACTGATCACGGTCTCACTGCTCGCCGGCGGCGTCGCCGACCGTGTCGACCGCCGCCACCTGTTGCTGGTCACCCAGGCCCTGCTCGGCGGCTGCTCC
>JALYTM010000274.1:490-3099 GCA_030854305.1 Candidatus Dormiibacterota bacterium | reverse complement strand
CGCTTGATGCCGCCGTCGAGGCACAGGGCCTCGGCCTGGGTCGACGACACGCGAGCGAGGTCGAGAACCGCCCGGTCGCCGCAGGGCCGCGATACCTGCCGTTGCGGGGTCACGACCACCTTCGGGTCGCTGGGCTGTCGCGCCCATCCCCCATCCACGGCTCGGGGCCCCTGCCACGATCGCGCCTCGTCGGTCGTCGTGAACTCCTTGAGCGCGCAATCGGTTCCGGCGGCGAAGCCTTCCTGCCCCGCGAGTGGCTGAACACGCGCCAGGGTTGATCCGTGAGACCGCTTCTTGACCCACGTCACCCCGCCGTCCGACGTGGTCGCGAGTACGCCCCCGCCGCCCCGACACCGGCCGGTGCTGGCGCGCCAGGCCCGGGATGCGTCTTCCCCGATGACCATGACTGTGAGCGGGGCGGGACGGTAGGCCGGGGCCTGCGTCGAAGGGGTGGGCGTCGCGGTGGGGGCAGCAGAGGCGTTCGTCGACGGTGACACAGCCACGCTCGGGCTGGGCAATGGCCGGAGCGCTGGTGGCGGCTTCCGACGCGCCCTGCGACGACTGGACCGCCATCCCAACGAGAACGATGTCGGCGACCAGGAACGCGCCCAGACCGGCGGCACTGACCCGCGCCTTCACGGGCGGTGTCCGATCGGAAGCTCGAGTGCCCGCACGCCCGGCCGTAGCGCGCGCTCGATGTCGCTGGCCATCCGGGCGAACTGCGCTGGGCCCTGGTTGACGGGGTCGAGGATGTCGGACTGCTCAGCGGCGCGGGGCACCACGAGGCCACGCCGTGCGGCTGCGGCCGCGGCGATGCGTGCCACTCGCGTGGCTCCCGGCTCCCCCGGCCCGACCTGCGCGACGTCAAGGCCGTCGATCAGGTCGGCGAAATCGGCGAGAGTGAAGCAGTAGCGCAACGCCCTCGGGTTCAGCTGCACCACCGCCGCCCGGTGCTCCCGGGCCGCAGTCAGCACGAGGTCGACCGCGCCGATCATCTGCGGCGTCAACTGGCGCGCGGCGAACGCGCTCGTCTCGGCCTGACGGTTCGCGAGCTCGACAACCGACCCCGGGTCGATCGCCGCCCCCACGAGCGCCTGGGTGCCCGCGCTGACGACCTCGACGCCCGAGCCCTCGAGCAGCTGCGCGAGCCGTCGTTCGATGTAGGGCGAACGGCACACGTTGCCGGTGCACACCACGAGCACCTGCCCGCAGACTTCCGCTCCCACTGCGTCATTCGTCATCTGAGCCCCCGCCTAATCATGTCTCGAAACGGACAAATCTATCCTAGGAGAGTGCGCTGACCATGTCGTCAGCGGCCCGCCCGTGACCACAAGCGCTCCCTGGTGGTTGATCGGTCTTGAGGGCTGGGCTCCTTCCACCCGAGCAAGGTGATGCCAGAGTTCGGCGCCTACGACCCCGATGCGGCATCTGAGTGCAATTGCCCCTAAACTCGTCCTGCCGCATCCCCTTCCCGAACGAGGCCTCTTTGTTTGTCCATGACACCGCTGATGTCGCTGAAGGTTCCGAAATCGGAGATGGGTCGAAGATCTGGCACCTCTCGCAGGTCCGGGAGGGCGCGCGGCTGGGTCGCAACTGCATCATCGGGCGTGGCGCCTACATCGGCGCTGGGGTCGTGTTGGGCGACAACTGCAAGGTGCAGAACTACGCGCTGGTCTACGAGCCGGCCGTCGTTGAGGGCGGAGCCTTCATCGGCCCCGCTGTCGTATTCACCAACGACCATTTCCCTCGGGCGGTCAGCCCCGACGGCTCGGTGAAGTCGAGCGACGACTGGGAGCCGGTCGGCGTGACGGTGCGCGAGGGGGCTTCCATCGGGGCACGCTCGGTGTGCGTCGCGCCGGTCACGATCGGCAGGTGGGCCCTCGTGGCGGCCGGATCGGTCGTGACGAAGGACGTGCCTGACTTCGCGCTCGTCGCGGGGGTTCCCGCCCGGCGTGTCCGCTGGGTGGGCCGGGCGGGTCTGCCGCTGGAGGCCCACGGAACTGATCAGTGGCGTTGCCCGAGCACCGGCGCAACCTATATCGAGACCGACGGGCAACTGACCGAGTCGCCGAGCGCTTGACGCTCCGTCTACAAACCCATTCGAAAAGGACACTGTGAAGATCACTGTTGTCGGGCTCGGCAAGATCGGGCTGCCCCTTGCCGTGCAGTTCGCCTCCAAGGGCCATGAGGTGTTCGGTGCCGACGTCAACGCCGCGACGGTGGCGACCGTCAACGAGGGCCGCGAGCCCTTCCCCGGTGAGGCGCACTTGGCTCGGAAACTTGCCGCCGTCGTGGCCGAGGGGCGACTCACCGCGACAACGAACACAAGCGATGCCGTGGCCGCGAGCGACGTTGTGGTCGTTGTTGTGCCCCTCTTCGTCGACGGCGACGACACGCCAGATTTCGGTTGGATGGACGCGGCCACGAATGACATTGCCGCGGGGCTGCGACCTGACACTCTCGTGGCCTTCGAGACGACGCTGCCGGTCGGCACGACGCGCACGCGGTGGAAGCCGATGCTGGAAGAGGGCTCGGGGCTTATTGAGGGACGCGACTTCCACCTCGTCTTCTCTCCCGAACGAGTGCTGACCGGTCGGATCTTCGAGGAT
>JALYTM010000274.1:0-480 GCA_030854305.1 Candidatus Dormiibacterota bacterium | reverse complement strand
GCCGGCGCCACCTCCGCACGCGACTTCTACGAGGCGGTGCTCGACTTCGACGAGCGGCCCGACCTGGCCCGTGGCAACGGCGTGTGGGACTTGGGCTCGGCCGAGGCTTCCGAGATGGCGAAGCTGGCCGAGACGACGTACCGCGACGTCAACATCGGCCTCGCGAACCAGTTCGGCGCCTTTGCCGCTAAAACCGGGATCGACGTCTTTCAGGTCATTGAGGCCTCGAACTCGCAGCCGTACAGCCACATCCACCGTCCGGGCATCGCCGTCGGCGGCCACTGCATCCCGGTCTACCCGCGGCTCTACCTGTGGAACGATCCCGATGCCACCGTCGTGCGTGCTGCACGCGACGCGAACGCGGCCATGCCGGCCTACACCGTCGGGCTGGCCAAGGGTGCGCTGGGTGACCTGTCCGGCGTCAAGGTCGTGGTGCTCGGTGCCGCCTACCGCGGGGGGGTCAAGGAGACTGCCTTCTCG
>JALYTM010000273.1 GCA_030854305.1 Candidatus Dormiibacterota bacterium | reverse complement strand
CGTGCGGTGCGGCTGGCAGCCGCCACAGTCGCCGCCGGAGCGTCCTGCGCGGGGCTGGCCGCCAACCTCACGTGGGGGTCGGTGGGCAATGACGTGTTCGGTCTCCAACAGACCGCCGCGCAAGCGCTCCTCTCCGGGCAGAACCCTTACGCACCGACCGTTCCCAGCATCCAAGTGGTCGCCCCCGGCGTGGCGGCACCCATCGACCTTCATTTCCCGTACGGACCCTCGCTGCCCATCCTGGAGGCGCCGTTCCGCCTGCTCGGGGACGTGCGTGTGCTCCACGTGCTGGCGGCGGTCCTGACCGTCGCGGTGGTGGTGATCCTGGCGCGCCGCGCCGGCACCCTTGACGTGACCGCGTGCCTGCTCATGGCCTTCCCGCTCACCATCGGCATGATCATCTTCAGCTGGATCGACGTGATCAGCATGGCCGGGTTCAGCACGTGGCTGGTGCTCCACCGCAGCCATCCCCGCATCGCGACAGTCGCGCTGGCGATCGCGCTGGCCGCTCGCCCCACGACGCTGATCGCGCTGGTGCCGATCGTCTTCTGGTCCATCCGGGCGCGACGCCAGGTGGTCATCGCCGGCGCGCTGGCGACGCTGATCGTGCTGCCCTTCCTCGTCGCCACCGGCTACTCGGCCTTCTACCACGACCTCGTGGGCGTCTTCCTCGCGGTCTTCCCACGGTTCGACTCGCTGACCGTCAACTCGTTCCTGCACTCGGTGGGTCTGCCCATCCTGCCTGCCGCTGCCTCTTCGCTGGTCGTGGGGGCAACCATGGTCGCGGTGCTGCGGAAACGACCGGATTCCTACGGCGACCTGATGACCGCCTCGGCCGTGATCGTCACCGTTGCCTTCCTGGTCGCCAAGTGGGCCTACTTCAACTACTACTACAACGCCGCCGTTCTGTTGGTCATGGCCGTCGCCGGTGACGGGCTGGAGCTGGACGCGGCTGAGATGATCCGGCCACCGGCGCCGCTGCTGATCGGCGCCGACTTCCTGAGGCGGCGCTTTCCGCGGTCAGCTCTCCGCCGGCTTCGACCCGGCGGCGCGCTGCACGGACGGCCGCTGCACCAGGACACCGGCGAGGCGGCGCCCCAGCACTGACAGGCGGTCCAACGGCGACGCCAGAGCGTCGCAGGGGACCATGGCACCCGACGCGATGGTGAAGAGCAGCACCATCCCGGCGATGTAGTAGTAGTTGAGAAAGGCCTGCTTGCCGAACAGGCACACGGCGATGAGCAGGCCGGCCCCCGAGGCCGTCAGCGACCCGTAGTCGCGCGGCCGCCGCAGCGTGAACGCCGCCAGGGAAACGGCGATCCCGACGACGAGCAGGCCGCCGGGCACGAATGCATGGCCGACAATGCTGGCGACGCCGTCGACGGTGACGCCGTCGTGCCGGATGGGCAGGTCTGCGAACACGCCGACAGTGTCGTACACGAACTGCGGCAGCCCGGTCCACAGCGCGAAGGGCGCCACGATCACGGCCGTCGCCGCAGCCGACCAGATCACCTCGCGGCGCACCTCCCGCATCCAGAAGAGCAGGGGGACCATCACCAGCAGAACTGACGGCTTGCTGGCGATTCCCATGGTCAGAGCCACCGTGGCCCACGCTCGGTGGCGCTCACGAAGCACCAGCCACCACGCCATGCCGGCGACGCAGAACGAGTCCGTCCACTCGGTCAGCACCATGAAGGGCACGAACGGCGACGCCAGCCACAACGCGGTGAGCATCCTGGTCATGCGGCCGTCGTGGCCGGCTCGACGAGCCCACACCAGCACCGCCGCGAGGATGGCCAGGTTGAGCGCCACCACGGTCAGGCGCACGTCGCCGAGCAGACGCGCCGGGATGCTCAGCAACACGACCATCGGCCCATAACAGAAGGACCCGGTGCCGAAGGTCACATGGCCGTTCTGCTGGTCGAGAAAGACCTTGAACACCGGGGAGTAGGGGTTGTGGCCGCTCAGGAACGCCGCCGTCGCCCCCTGCACCTCCGCGAAGACGTCGATGGGCGCCGACCCCCACGTCCACGCGGCCGCAACCGCCCAGGCATTGCTGACCGCGCCGGCGGCGATCAGTGGCCAAGCGAAGCGGCCTGAGCGCACCAAGGGCACCGCCGCGATGACCAGGCCAACCGCGTACACGGCTGGTGGCGGCAGCAGGAATGCCGGCTGCAGGCAGGTTTGCAGGGCGATCGCCACCGTACAGATGGCCGCACCGGGGAGAGTCGATGGGCGGCCGATCGCCATGTAGCAGAACACGCACGCGAGCACGACCAGGGCGACGCCGAGGACGAACTGCGGTGGGCTCGGCGCGACCACCGTGTTGCCGGCGCCCCGACGCGCGAAGACGTTGCCCGCGCCCAGCGCACAGAAGCCGAGCACCGCTAGGTCTGCGCGACCGAGCGAGTGGGTGCTGATCCGTGCCCAGGCCGGCCGCCGGGCAAGCGAGGAGAGCGCCATCGAGAGCAACTATCACGACGCCCGATGCGTGCGACGGCACAGCCGTGTCGCAGGTTCGACGCAGAAGCGCATACCCGCCGGTCCGGGCCCCGTCCGTGGGTCTGCGACAATGGCATCCAGGCATCACAGGAGAAATTTCGTGACCACAACCGGCGCGACCCACCCCGAGAGCAACGGACACCAGCAAACGGGGGGACTGCGGGTCAAGCGCGGACTGGCGGAGATGCTCAAGGGCGGTGTGATCATGGACGTGGTCACCGCCGAGCAGGCACGCGTCGCCGAGGAGGCCGGGGCGGTGGCGGTGATGGCGCTGGAGCGGGTTCCCGCCGACATCCGCCGCGACGGCGGCGTGGCCCGGATGAGCGACCCGGAGATGATCGAGGGGATCATTGAGGCGGTCTCCATCCCCGTCATGGCCAAGGCCCGCATCGGGCACTTCGTCGAGGCCCAGGTGCTGCAGGCACTCGGTGTCGACTACATCGACGAGTCCGAGGTGCTGACCCCGGCCGATGAGGAGTTTCACATCAACAAGTGGGACTTCAAGGTGCCGTTCGTGTGTGGCGCAAGTGACCTCGGCGAGGCGCTCCGACGGATCGGCGAGGGTGCGGCGATGATCCGCACCAAGGGTGAGGCCGGCACCGGCAATGTGGTCGAGGCCGTTCGCCACATGCGTTCCATCCAGGGTTCGATCC